>JAVETW010000016.1:0-16789 GCA_034005865.1 Thiomicrospira sp.
ACTAATATTTATCGCTATCAGGACCTGAAAATAGTGATTAATGAGATAAGGTAGAACTTAAGCGTCAAGCTACTGAAACGCAAGTCTGAGATTGCATGCCTTGAATTCAACAATCACTGAGTGACATTGAGCAAGGGCAAGTTTTTAGTTTACAAGACGTTATGCAAGAAGCGCGCGCGCAGTATGAATGATACCCCAGCATTCAAATCTTCGTTGTTTACTCATTCTCACCGTTTACCGTGAAAACAACCCTTAAAGTACTCGATTAGCCCATCACCAGGCCTGGTAGTTTTTGATACAGAATAAATAAGCCCATTAAAATCAGGAAGCTGGCGAAAATGCGGCGTAGTAATTGTTGGTCAAAATGATGGCTCACTTTATGCCCCAACCAACCGCCGAGAATACCGATCAGGGTGAATTTAATAATAATGCCCCAATCTAACGCTAAATCTTGCGCCGCCAACACATCCAAATAAACCGCAAAACCGGCGAAGGATTTAATCGCAATAATCACCAAGCTGGTGCCGACCGCTAACCGCATCGACAACCCGCCCAACAATATTAATGCGGGAATAATTAAAAAGCCGCCGCCCACACCCACCAGGCCTGTTACTGCGCCGACGACCAAGCCATCGGCCACAATTTTGTAGGTCGCGCGTTGTTTTGGCGGTGCGGATAAATCCACCGGTTTAAACATCAAATAGGCGGCGCTGAGCATCAACGCGGCGAAAATCAACATTTGCACCACGCCATCAATAAAGTGCGCCAACCATGCGCCGAATATCGCACCCACCAGGCCTGGTAATCCAAACCAAGCGACCATGCGCCAATCAATGGTTTTTTGGCGTGCATACGGAATCGCAGAAATCAGTGAAATCACACCGACAATCATTAATGAACCGGCCATCGCCACTTTTGGATCTTGGCCGACCAAATACACCAACACCGGCACAGTGAGAATCGAGCCGCCTGAGCCTAACAAACCCAAACTCAGGCCAATCAATAACGCGCCAAGCCAAGCGAGAACCATTAAGACTTCCTTGTGAGCAAAACGCCCGATTCAATATGATGACTATACGGAAACTGATCAAACAACGCCGATGCGACTAAATCATGGGTTTGTAATAAGCTGTCCAAATCCCGCGCCAGCGTTTCCGGGTTACACGAAATATACAAAATATGCTCAAAATCCGCCGCCAAGCTGCGGGTTAAATCGTCCAAACCGGCACGCGGAGGATCGACAAAAACCGTGCGGAAGTGGTAGTCATTTAAATCAATGTCTGCCAACCGATTAAACGCGCGCCCTTGCAAGGCTTGCGCGACTTCTTCTGCCGCCAGTTTAATCACTTGCACATTCTCGACCTTGTTTTGCTGCAAATTAAACTGCGCCGATTTAACCGAGGTTTTGGAAATTTCCGTCGCCAACACCTTGCCGTATAAATCCGCCAACGCAATCGAAAAATGGCCATTGCCGCAATACAGCTCCAATAAATCACTGCTTTTATCCGCATTGATGCGGCGGCTTTGTTCACGCGCCCACGCCAACATATTTTGCGCCATCTGCGCATTCGGTTGCGTAAACGAATTTTCGATTTGCTGAAACCACCAGGCCTGCTGATCGGCGGCTAAACGCTCATTCACCCAATCCTGCTCTAATAGAATCTTTTGTTTGCGACTGCGACCGATAATGTGATTGATTGGCAACGTTTCACGCAAGCTTTGGGCGGCGGACAACCAGGCCTGCTCGTCGAGTTTTTTGCGATAAATTAACGTCACCAACATCTCACCGCTGAGCGTGGCGAGAAAATCAATTTCAAACAAACCGTTTTTTAAGGTGTCGTTAGCAGAAATGCTGGCAAGCAACGGCTGCATTAAATCCGCAATCGGTTTCGCTGCCATCGGACAATATGCGACTTGAACCGGACGCGAAGGATTGGCCGGATCAAACATCGCATAAAACAGACGCTCAGCGGTATGCCAAATACGAAACTCGGCTCGCTGGCGATAATGTTCCACCGGAGACGCAAAAACCTGCAAGTTCGCCGCCATTTGCGGCATTAAACTGATCAAACGCTGCTGTTTGTCCGCCAGTTGTTGTTCATATTGCTCCGGAAAAACCTGACACAGCACGGCGACATCCTTTTAATAAACTAAAGCGTCGTTGCGCAGCCATCAAATACGAGTGCTTCGCGCGCAACGGAGTGAAAAACCGCTATTATACCGCGTAACGCGCGCGGGTAAAAAAACGCCATCGCAAAAGCCTGCGCCGGGTTTGCTATAATGCTCGCTTTGCCTTAACCGATATTCATTCTAACCACATGGCGTCTTTTTCTTTGGTGCATCAACTCCAGCTACAATACAGCCCGTTTGAAGACAGGCTGATCCTATCCACTCATGGCCACGATGCGCGCACGATTCGTTTATTGATTACGCGGCGTTTGGCGTTGCCCTTGTTCGCGCGTTTACTCAGCTTTAGCCAAGAAGCGAATTATTGGGACGAACCTTTAGCCACACAAGCGCCATCGCCCGCATTGGACTCACAGCAGGCGAAGCACGCAACGCAAGCCTCGGCGCGACTCGAACACGAAACCGAGCACCCAGCCGAATCCGCAACCCCGGCGCTTGACGATGCGCTTGCCCAGATGTATTTAGCCACGCAAGTCCACTTTGAGCAGCAGGGGGAGCATTTGGCCGTGGCCTTTGAGGGCTTGGTTTTGCCGGATGCGATGCAACAGCCGCAACCCCACGTGCCGGTATTTGCGTTTCAACTCAATGGCGCCGATCTGCATAAAATCACCCATTTATTTAACCGTGAAATGGAGCGCGCACGCTGGAATGAAAGCCATGCGCTTGCGCCGCAATTTAATACATCGGCGTTGCAGTAATCAAGGAGTAGAGCAGATGACATGGGTTCTCGCCTCAAATAATGTTGGTAAACTGCGCGAGCTATCTGCGCTGTTGCAAGGTTGGGATATTCAACCGCAAGGCGCCTTTTTCAACGACGAAGCCGAAGAAAACGGACTGAGCTTTATTGAAAACGCGTTAATAAAAGCGCGTTTTGCCGCCGCTAAAACCGGTTTAGCGGCGATAGCCGACGATTCGGGACTCGAAGTAGCGGCGCTACAAGGCGCGCCGGGCATATACTCGGCGCGTTATGCGGGTGCTCAAGCAACGGACGCGGAAAACAACGCCGCCTTATTACACGCCATGGCGCATCTTGTCGGCGAACAACGTCAGGCCTGCTACTATTGCGCGCTGGTCGCGGTACGCCATGCTCACGACCCCACGCCGATGATTGGCTTGGGGCGCTGGTGTGGACACATTTTAACCGCGCCGCGCGGCGAGGGCGGCTTTGGCTACGATCCGCTGATGTATTTTGACGATCTGCAGGCCAGCGCTGCCGAACTCGACCCGGCGCTGAAAAATCAACGCAGTCACCGCGCGCAAGCCTTGCGTGCTTTGGTCGCGCAACTGCAGGGCGAATGGCCGCGATGAGTCTACACTTTGAGCAACCGATTCCGTTGAGCTTGTACATTCACTACCCTTGGTGTGTACAAAAATGCCCCTATTGTGACTTCAACTCGCACCAAGTAAAGGCCGACTTTGCCCAGCAACAACAGCGTTATCTACACGCGTTAGTGCAACAGTTGGAAAACACCCTGCCGATGATTTGGGGGCGCCCGATTGAGTCGATTTTTTTTGGTGGCGGCACGCCCAGTCTTATGTCTGTAGAAGGGCTAGATTGGCTACTTTCGCACCTGCGCGCCTTGCTCGGCTTTTCGCCGCAAACCGAAATCACCCTTGAAGCGAACCCCGGTACCGTTGATGAAGCGAAATTTATCGGTTTTCGTCAAGCCGGTATTACGCGGCTTTCGTTGGGTATACAAAGTTTTCACCCCGCACACCTACAGGCCCTAGGGCGCATTCACGATAATCAGCAGGCCTGGTCGGCGATAGAAGCGGCGAAGCACGCCGGTTTTGAGCGTCTGAATTTAGACCTCATGTTTGCATTACCGCAACAAACCCTCACACAAGCGCTGCAAGATATCGACTATGCGCTGGCAGCCGAGCCTACACATATTTCTCACTACCAACTGACACTTGAGCCGAACACACCTTTTTACCGCCAGCCACCGATTTTACCCGACGAAGACTTAGCTTGGGAGATGCAATTAGCCTGTCAAGCGAAGTTAGGCGAGGCCGGCTATCAGCACTACGAAGTGTCTGCGTTTGCGCGTCCGGGCGAAGCTTGTCGCCATAACCTCAACTATTGGCAGTTTGGCGACTATCTCGGCTTGGGAGCCGGCGCCCACGGCAAGCTCACCTTAGCGCAATTCGGCGAAGTCTGGCGTTCGCAACAACCGGCCAGTCCCGGCGCCTACTTGCAGCAATTTCCAGCGCCGCGTTCGCAAGGCCAAGGGCGTGATTACGGGCGCTGGCAGCGCCTAGAGCAAGCCGATCTCATCTTCGAGTTCATGCTCAATGCGTTGCGCTTAAACGACGGCTTCGAGCTGGCGCTATTTAGCCGACACACTGGCTTAGCGCTCAGTCAAATCAGCGCTCAACTGCAGCAGCTACAAACGCAAAACTGGGCACATCTCATCGACAATCGGCTAGAATTAACCGCGCTGGGCAAGCAGTATCTCAACAGCGTCATCGCAGTATTTTTAGACTAATTCCCTACAGGTTTAATATTATGGTTAGACGACTAAAAACCACTCTTAAAATCGCGCTGATTGTATTAGTCGCCTTGCCAACGCTGATTGTCGCGGGCTTTAGTGGGGCGATTTTATGGCTAGACTTTAATCAATATAAGCCACTGATTGAGGAAGAAGTTTTCGCCAAAACAGGGCGCCATTTAACCATTGAAGGCGAAATTAAGGCGCGCCCTTGGCCGCTTGAATTAACCATTGGCGAAAGTCGATTGGCCCAGCCGCCGGGGTTTGATAACACCAACGCATTTTTATCCTTCGAGCAACTCAACTTGCGCCTATCCTTAAGTCGTCTGATTTGGTCGGGCGAGCTGCACCTGCTTGGTGCCGAAGTGTTAGCGCCCAAGCTACATTTGATAGAGCAGGGCGCTAAGCAAAACTGGTTGGATGGGGTTGCGTATACTGGCCAAAACGCACCTTGGCAAAAGGTGAGTGACGCGCCCACCCCCCCCGCGTCGAACTGGTTAGCGTTATTGCGTCAGATAAGACTCGATGCACTATCGATTCACCAAGGCGAAATACACTGGCAACGCGGCGAACAACGCTGGACGCTCAGCCCGTTCGAGTTGATTGCGTTTGATGTACAGCTTGGCCAGCGCATGAAATGGCAGTTTGACGGCGAATGGCATCGCCAAGGCGTGCAGTATACATTCCAACTCCCCAGCCACGTTACGCTTGCGCCTGATCTGCGGCGCATTGAACTACACGATGCGCGGTTGAATTTACAAGTACGCGATAGCCGCGAGCACATTCCCACCTATCGGCTTCAACTTGACCTGCAACATCTCGACTGGCAGCCTACGGCGCAAAACCTAGCCATAAGCTTTGCCGAAATCGCCTTGCTCGGCTCGCGCATAAACTTAGAGCTAAGTGGTCACTATGGGCAAGAATTGGATTTAAAAGGGCGCGCTGCGTTAAGCGAATTCAATCCACGCGCGTGGTTGCAACACTGGCAAATCAGCCATCCCGATTTTGTTAAAGCCGACGCCCTAACGCGCGTTAATGGTCAGTTTGACTGGGCGTTGACGGCGTTGGGATGGCGTGTGCATAACGTGTTGTTAAATGTGGATAACACCCAAGTTAGTGGCTTTGTTGCGCAACACCAGCAAGACTACAGCTTCGATCTGCATTTAGGTCAACTTAATGTAGATAACTACGCCGCTAAAAAACAAACCACTACCGATGCCAACACGGATGCCAACGAAACCTATTTGCCGATTGCGATCCCGATTCGAACCCTACGAGAATCGGCGTTGCAAGGGCAGCTTGTCGTTGATCACCTCACGCTATGGCAAACGCACTACCAAAACCTGCAGCTCGGCGTCAACAACGCGTATGGTCAGCTTGATCTTGCCCCGCTGGATGCCGATTTATATCAAGGACAGTTGCGCGCATCGTTACGCCTAAACGTTAATCAAGATGTGCCGAACTTTGCGTTTAAAGGGCGACTAATCGGATTGGATTTACAACCCTGGCTGGCTGATAGCCTCGACTATCGCGATCTGAGTGGACGCTTGATGGCCTGGTTTGATTTACGCAGCCAAGGAACCAATAGCGCGGCCATAAAAAGTCATCTTAATGGCCAATTTAGCGCCGAACTGCGCGAAGGGCGATATTTCGGTGCGGCTTTATCCCCAGACATCACCACACCGCTGGATTTTGCGCAAATGACCGTGCGAGGCGAAGCATTGAATGGCGTGTTTCACCTACAGCAAGCACAACTCGACGCCGCGCAACTGAGTGCGCAAGCATTCGGCCAAATAAACCTTGCGCAAGCGCAGGCCCAAATGCGCCTACAAATACGCCCAGCCAGCGCGCCACAAGCCGCGCCTATCGCGTTGCAGATGCAAGGCAGCTTGCGCGAACCGACATGGCAATAACGGCGCTGTTCGCCCTCATCACACGTCCTGAAAAAAGCGGCAATCATTAAATCAGCAGGCCTGCTTAAAAGCCTACCTGCTTAAAAACCTTATTACGCCTTAGGCGCTTTAGGGCGTCTTGAAACCGACGAAGGTTTCAACTTATCGCGGCTTGGCCAACGCGTGTTAGGCGCTTTAGGTTTGTTCGCTGGTTTGTTCGCTGGTTTGGCCGAGTTGGCGGCGTGCGTGCGAGGCTTACGCGCCAAAGGGGTCATCGGCAACTGATGCTTCACCTCAAAGCCGGCTTCCTCGCGACGGTTCAACACCCGCCCAATCAGTTTTTCAATCCCGTCCAATAATTCGACCTCATCCGCACTGACCAGCGATAACGCCTCACCACTAGAACCCGCACGCCCCGTGCGGCCAATACGATGCACATAATCCTCGGCGACATTCGGCAAATCGATATTAATCACGTGCGGCAACAAATCAATATCCAAACCTCGCGCGGCAATATCAGTCGCGACCAACACCCGAATACGATTCGCTTTAAAATCACTTAACGCCTTGGTGCGCGCGCCTTGGCTTTTATTACCATGCAACGCCGCAGCGCTAATACCCGCCTGATTAAGTTTTTCGCAAATGCGGTTCGCGCCATGTTTAGTTTTGCTAAACGCCAAAACCTGCTGCCATTGATTATCTGCCACTAAATGAATTAGCAGCTCGGTTTTGCGCGCCTTATCCACCGCAATAACCGTTTGAGTCACCAAATGTGTGGTGCTATTAGGCGGGGTCGCGGAAACCTGTTGCGGCTGATGTAAAAACTGCAGCGCCAGCTGGCGAATGGCATCGGAAAACGTCGCCGAAAACATCAGCGTTTGCCGCTTTTTTGGCAACAACGCCGCAATACGTTTTAAGTCATGGATAAAGCCCATATCCAACATCCGATCCGCCTCATCCAAGACCAATACTTCCAGCTGCTCAAACTTCACCGCGTTTTGCTGATACAAATCCAACAAACGCCCCGGTGTCGCAATCAACACATCAACCCCGCGACGCAACTTCATCATCTGCGGATTGATGCTCACGCCGCCAAATACCACGGTAGAACGCAGGTTTAAATGACGTCCATAATTATCCACGCTCTCGGCGACCTGCGCCGCCAACTCCCGTGTCGGCGTCAACACCAACGCACGGATATGATTCGCCTTCACCGGCGCCCCCTGCGCCAAACGGTGCAGCATCGGCAAACTAAAGCCCGCCGTTTTGCCGGTACCGGTTTGTGCCGCAGCCATTAAATCGGCGCCTTGTAACACAATCGGAATCGCTTGTTGTTGAATCGGTGTCGGCAGGGTGTAACCCTCATCGGCGACAGCTTGGACGAGTTCGGCGCGAAGGCCAAGTTGAGCAAAGGTCATAATAATCTCATAACTAGATGGCGACCTGACCCCAAACAGAGCAAATCGCAAATGGAAAACCTAAAAGCATATCCTAGAACAGCGCGAAAAGCGAGATGAAATACACAAACTAACAAAATGTCTGTAAAGTAGTAATGGTTATTCGTGCTCTTAGGCTGGTTGTATCGTGTTTCTTACCATCGATATAGTACACCTGCCCTTACTTGATGACTTTGCCAGTCAAACAGCGGGATGTTGCTAATTTGCTGTGCATAACTATATTGAGTTTGTATTTGTAGTTGTCGATTATATTGCCACGCCCATTCAACTTGTGCTTGGAGAAGATTAAGGTGACGAGTCGCGTTACGATTAAGCAACGTGCTATAACCTTTAGTATCTTGCTGTATATAACCTTGAGCCAAAGCAGTCCATTGGTGTTTGCTCCATTTTTTTTGATAGCTGAGTCCAGCTTGATATAAGTTGTTGGCACCACCGGCACGATCAGCGTTTCGGGGTTGATCGTATTGGTAGTTGAGTTGTAACCCTACCTCTCCCCAGTGTTTTAGCGAGATTTTTGGGCTAATAAGTCCTGTTCGATAGAGGGATGCATCGAGTATGCTATGTTTAGCGTGAATCCGTTGTGAAAAGTCAGCTTTTGCAATCCAGCCGTTGTGTAACATATATCCACCGCCTACACCAAATTGCGTGTAGTGTGTGCTTTGATAGTGCCCTTGAAGAAGGCTAAAATTATAATAATGGAATGTATCGAGATAGTAATAATCAAGTGTAATATAAGCTTGTTGATCTATGTCGGATTGATTATATCGCTGAATATCCGCTTCAAATTGAACTTGATGTCTTTGTTTTTTTGCGAGCAATCGGGTATTGATTCCTGCAAACTGAGATGGAGAAGGTTGTTTTTGATTGGGGAGTTTAACAACCTGTTCACCTAGGTTAAGGTTAAAGTACTCTGTTTGGCTTGCATTTTCAGGATTAGAGCTATTTCCAATGTATGTTCTTATTTGAACTTGCGTTTCTAGGGTAGGTGCTGATTGAGTTTCAGCTTTGCATGCTTTTAATATAAGAAGATAGGCAAGTTGTAGGTTAGTATCACTAGGATTTTCAAGCAATTTGCGCTCAATTAAGTTTTGATTCTGCTCGCAGCGCGCACTGGTTGTCTGAGCTAGCGTTTGACAAGGCGTGATTAAGAAAAAAACAAAGGCAGCAAGTAAGCGAAGTACTGAATAGTTAAAATTTTGAATCTTGTTCACCTAAGGCTTGGCCTGCCAAAGTGTTTGAGCTTTAAGTATGCCCTGTTCTACAGGTTGTTCTAACATATAGCCAGCGGATTTTCCATCATTTGCAACAGCTCCGACCGCTATCCGGTTCTGACTGGCACTAATCGCAAATATTCCATCTGATCGTATTTCTTGGTTAGGTGCTGAAAAATTGATAGCATTGCCCTTGTCAGGAACAATCGTTAACTGTGTGTCTAGTTTTTGGGTATCAAAATTTATACTCAAACTGCCATTTGTTATGGTTGCATTTATACGGTCAGAAGGTGCGTCAATATAGGCGTGAGACTGCATTAAATTGTAGTCAATTTTCCCTGTTGGGGGTTGGTAAACGCCTTGTTCGCGCCAAAGAGCAATATTAATGTTTCCTACGGTTAGGCTGCGTCCTTCTTTAGCTTCCTCATAGGGGCGGGCTATACCTTCTGTACTTTTGGTCCAAGTGCCAAAAATAAGCGTTTGGTTTTTATGTTGTTGGCCTCCTTCACCGGGCTGTGAAGGGGGCCGTTGGTTTTGATTTAGAGTCGCAAGTTGTAAGAACTCCTCAACCAGCTCAGGGTCATCTTTAAGAATGTGTAGTACGTCGTGAAGGCTCTTTTGTTTGTCTCCATCTTCATTTTGTGCTATGTCATGTACTGCACCATCATGTTGACTTTTTTCGACAAGTTGTGGATCAATATCTATACGTTGGGGAGTACCCCCTTGATTGATTTTAATCATGTAGTTATCAGCTTCGTTGAGAAGGGCTGTAAGAGGTGTGCTGCAGTTACCTAGCCCGGTTGGTTGGCAATCTTCTCCGAATGGAGTAATTGTAACTGCGCCTTCAAGCACCCGAATTGTCGCACTTTTATCTGGTGAAACACGGGTTATGAAATCTGTACCTCGAACGCCTACTGCGGCTATTGGCGTGTTGAGTCGAAAGCTTTCTGGGTTTTGTTTGCTTGTTTGACCGGATATTTTTCTAATTTGACCACTTATCAAATTAAACTTCATACATGGAGGTGTTTGATCATTTGTTTTGTAACAAATGATTTCAACTCGCGTGTTGGGATGGACAGCGAGATAAGCTTGATCGTTCATCTTTAAGTGTAGGTGTGTATGCTCATCCGTAAAGATTATGTCGCCCTCATGTAGGGGTTGGTTTTCTACTACTTTATGCTTGCCCTCGGTGTTTTCATAAGATGCGCCTTTTCCAATAATGAGCTGCACGTGCCCAATTGGGCTGGCGAAAATGTTAAAACTCAAAAGCGCCAGCGTAATGAAAAAAAAGGGGCGGAACGTTATTTGTTTTGAAACAGTCATGAGCAAATCCCAGCTTCTATTTTTCTAACATGATCAGCCACTTAATATTCTATGTGAGGGGCTGTTTGCTTTCAATCGAATATTATACTAGACTTCACTACCAGTTTAATAAGTCACGCAAACATAGTATCTACTGTCACGACTTGAAGGTTTGTGACATATGTCACGTTTTTGATTGTAATGAGGCGTCTATACTCGCACAGCTTTGTAAGGCGCCGCAAGATCAGTTCACGGTTTGTCAGTATTATTTGCCAAAGATTCGCGTCTATCCAGTACAATACCTTACATTATTTCTGCCTTGCGAGGGGTGTTGAGTTTGAAAGTTATTATTCGCTCTTCTCGTGTATTTTTAGTTATTTTAGACTATGGGACAAATTTTTAGCGTATGAATTTGAATATTAAGTCTCTTTTTGGTGCTTGGTTGTGTGCATTGCCTTTTTTGGCTGTAGCACAACCCCACTTGGATTTCATGGCGGCGTATCAATCAACGCTTGAAAACAACGACCTTCTTTTTTCTAAGCAGGCTAAACTGCATGCCGATCAAGAAACGCTTCGTCAAGCTTGGGGGGGGGTGCTGCCAACGGTCTCGGTGTCTGGAGCTTATGGTCGAGGAATGTACGATACGGCTTTTCAGAAAAATCAAAATGATGACTTTCATCGAACTAGCTTACATTTAATTCAGCCAATTTACTCAGCAAAAAAATTCAACACTATTTCTCGAGAGCAGGAAAATAGTGTAGCGAGCGAGCTTCAGTTCGAACTAGATCAATATTCAACCATATTAGAAATGACGCAGGCCTATTTAGAGTTGGCTAGGTCCCAGCGATTAGTGCGTATTGCAGAATTAGAACTTGAGGATCATCAAACCAAGTCTGCTCGCCTTGAAGCTATGCTTGAGCGTGGTTTAGCATCTCGTATGGATATGCTTGAAGCTCGATCAAAGCAGGATGAGATTCGTGCCATCTTAGTTACTGCGCGCAATCAAGTTATGGTGAACCAGCGCCGCCTGGAACGGCTGATTGGGGTTGGTGTTCAACAAGTAATTCCAATAGACGAGACTCTTTGGCAACGAGCGCGGGATTTAGTGGCTTATGAAAATTGGTTTGGGGTTGCGCAACGCTATGCCATTAGCTTAAAGCTTGCTCAACTTCAGCATAATGTAGCTAAAGAAGACTTAAATGTGCAGAAAGCGGGGCACTACCCGGAGGTTAATTTGCGAGCGGAGATTACAAATTCTGACAGCTACGAAAACACCTTTCGAGATAACCGAAAAATTCAACTAGAATTTACTTTGCCTTTGTATGAAGGTGGCATTACAACATCTAGGGTTCGTGCAGCTCACAGTTTAGTTTCAAGTCGTCAATACGCGCTGCGCGATAGTGAACGTTTTGTCCAAGTGAAGTTAAAAGAAACTTTGACCAAATTACAAGCAAGTATAGCTAATTTAGATGCCCTTGAACAAAGCATGAAGTCCAATCAAGCCTATTTGGATGCTGCGGAAAAAGGATTGGGTTTTGGGCTGCGTGGGGTTTTTGATGTGTTGGAAGCAAAAACAAAAATGTATAACACCGAAAGACGAATGGTGGATGAGGTTTATGCTAACTTGTTTGCGCAGTTTGAATTATTGTTTTTAATTGGTAAATTTGATTACCCCGTTGTGAGTGCTTATCTTAAGCCGGGTTTTGCCGTAGCTGCTTTGACGCAGTAAGCATAAGCTGATGTGGTAGTAATGTAGGATAATGAAGTCTAGAATGAGTTTAAGATGAAACAAAAGCTTGAAAAAACAGAGTTACAAAAAGCACTTGCAAATATCAAAAGTGCATTTATTTCGGTTGGTGTGTTTAGTTTATTTATAAACATATTGATGTTAGTTCCCCCGCTTTATATGCTGCAGCTTTACGATCGCGTACTTACTTCTCGCAGTGAAGATACTCTAGTTATGCTGACCTTAATCGTGGTTGTTCTTTTTATCACGATGGGTGTATTGGAGTTTATTCGATCGCGAATACTAATTCGCGTTGGAAACCGTTTGGATCAAGAGCTCAATGAAAATTTGTTTGCTTCCATGTTTAAAAAGTCAGTTAATGAGCCGGGGCAGAACAGTCCCCAACCACTAAACGACATGACAAGTATTAGGCAATTTATGACGGGGAATGGTCCCTTCGCTTTTTTTGATGCGCCTTGGTTACCAATTTACATTGTCATTTTGTTTATGTTCCACTGGTCATTTGGCGTGTTTGCAATTTTCGCCGCGATTGTACTAGCTGCCTTGGCTGTTGCGAATGAATATGCAACCAAAAAGCCCCTGTCCGAAGCTAGCTCAATGAATATTCAGTCTACGCAGTATGCTGGGTCGTGCATTAAAAATGCTGAGGTGGTTGCTGCCATGGGCATGGAGCAAAGTTTGCGTAAAAAATGGCTGGAAAAACACTTGGGTTTTTTGTCAAAACAGAGTGAGGCAAGCGACCGAGCAAGTATTATTTCGAATACATCTAAAAATTTGCGGTTGATGTTTCAGTCATTAATCCTAGGGTTAGGTGCTTGGTTGGCGATTAACAATGAAGTCACGCCGGGGATGATGATAGCTGGCTCAATTATTTTGGGGCGTGCGCTGGCGCCGCTGGACTTAATGATAGGCAGTTGGAAGGGGTTTGGTGCCGCGCGGTCTGCTTATGTCCGTCTAAATGAGATGTTTGCAGATTATCCAAGTCAGAAACGCAATATGTCTCTACCTGCCCCTGTTGGGACGGTAGAGTGCCAAGGCGTTGTTGTTGTCCCTCCCGGTTCAAATACTCCAGCGGTAAGGGGGGTAAGTTTTGTGATTGCTAAAGGTGAGAGTGTTGCAATAATCGGCCCAAGTGCGGCAGGAAAATCTTCTCTAGCTAGAGCAATGTTAGGTGTTTGGCCGCTTGTTGGTGGAAAGGTGCGCTTGGATGGTGCAGACATTCATGCTTGGAACAAAGATGAACTTGGTCGTCATATTGGTTATTTGCCACAAGATATTGAGTTATTTAATGGCACAATTAGTGAAAATATTGCCCGATTCGGTGAAGTAGATCCGCGCAAAGTTGTGGCCGCAGCTCAGATGGCGGGCGTGCATGAGCTTATATTACAACTGCCCAATGGCTATGATACTTTTATCATAGGTAATGCCGGTGGTCTTTCAGGTGGGCAGCGACAACGCGTTGGTCTGGCCCGAGCGATTTACGATAATCCAAAATTAGTTATTTTGGATGAGCCGAACTCTAACTTGGATGATCAAGGTGAGCAAGCTTTATCAGTTGCCTTGGAGAATTTAAAGCGTAACGGCACAACTGTCGTTGTAATTTCACATAGAAAGCAAGTTTTAAAACATGTGGATAAAATTTTATTGATGGCGCAGGGGCAGTTAAGAGGGTTTGGTGCGAGAGATGAGATTTTACTTGCGCTTCAAAACGGCCAGCTATCGCTAGCAGATAAAGCATAAATTAGGGTAGATAGGATGCAGGATAATAGAGTGAAAAAAACGGTGCTAAACCAGTCAAAAGAAGCGTCTAAAGTACCGGCTGCGACTGTTGAGGAAGGGTCGGCTAGACCAAAAGCCCCCTCCAATACGGACATAGAAGGATTCAAAGCATTTCAAGCTCCGGATGAGATAAACATTGATACAAATGATCGAAAATATGCTCGTTACGGCTGGTTAACCCTTTTTGTCGTGTTTATTCTATTTGGGGGGTGGGCTACATTTGCACCATTAGATAGTGCCTCGGTAGCGCCAGGTGAGGTAGTGGTTGTTTCTAATAACAAAGTCGTGCAGCATTATGAGGGTGGTTTAGTTGCTGAAATACTTATCAAAGAAGGTGATGTCGTTAAAGCAGGGGATGTCTTAATCAAGTTATCACCCACACAAGCCCAAGCCGAGCTGTCTATGATAAAAGGTAGACTAAATGAAGTATATGGATTAGAAGCAAGATTGTTGGCTGAACAACAGGGGTTAGCCAAAATTGTTTTTCCAGAGGCCTTAATGCAACAGTCACAAGAAATACAAGCCTCGCAAATCATGATGGCACAAGAGGCCGTTTTTCAGGCACGCAAGGAAGCTCTAAAAGGTGAAGAGTCAATATATACGCAACGCATTCGAGCCCTAGAACAGCAAATTGCGGGTCTATCTTCCTACGTCTTAACTCTTGGTGAGAGAATAGTGTCTTATGAAAAAGAAATTATCGATTGGGAGGCGCTATACAAGGAGCAATTTACTGACAAGATACGTTTACAGGAGATGCAGCGCGAGTTAGCACGCCTCAAAGGTGAACGGGATCAGAATCTATCTGAAATCGCACGACTGGAGGTTCAGATCACCGAAAATGAATATCAAATTATTTTAACAACTCAACGTTTTCAGCAGGAAGTTGCTTCGGAGCTACCCAAAGTGCAAGCCGAGCGTGTAGATTTAGTTTTTAGAAAGTTAGTATTGGAAGATCGTTTACAGCGGATAGAGATTGTTTCACCAGTCGATGGTGTGGTTAAAGGGTTACAAGTTTACACAATAGGGTCAGTTATTCGTCCGGGTGATACCCTGATGGAAATTGTACCGCAAAGTGATGATTTAGCTCTTAAAGTACGTGTGCCAACAACTGATATTGATCGCGTAAGGGTGGGGCTCATTGCCGATGTACGTTTTTCTGCATTTAATAGCCAGTTTACACACGTTGTAGAGGGCGAGGTAATTCATGTTTCAGCTGATAAATTTACCGAAGAAAGAACAGGGATGGAATATTATGAGGCAAAAATTATCATCACTGAAAAAGGGCTCGCGCAAATGAAAGATGATGGAATATTTGTATTACCGGGAATGCCGGTGGAGGCGATGATCAAGGTTGGAGAACGCACAGTTCTTGGCTACTTTATAAAGCCTTTCCAAGATATGTTTGCGCGATCATTTAGAGAAGAGTGATAGGTATTTAGAACGGTTATGAGTAAATTATTTTTTGTAACGGGTGGTGCTGGTTTTATCGGTTCAGCTGTTGTTCGGTTTTTACTAAACAACACTGAGCATCATGTAGTTAATATTGACAAATTGACTTATGCTGGAAACTTAAATTCATTAGAAGCTGTGAGTGCAAATCCGAATTATCGATTTGAACAAGTTGATATATGTGATGCATCCAGTTTAAAAGCACTTTTTATAAAGTATCAACCAGATTATATTTTGCATCTAGCAGCGGAATCTCATGTAGACCGTTCAATAGACGGTCCAGGTGATTTTATACAAACTAATGTAGTGGGTACCTACACCCTGTTAGAGCAGGCTAGAGAGTATTACTCAGCGTTATCCGGTGAAAAAAAACAGGGTTTCCGCTTTCATCACATATCGACTGATGAGGTGTATGGTGACTTACCGCATCCGGACGACATACTATCCCCTCCACTGTTCACCGAGACGACGGCATACAATCCAAGTTCACCATATAGTGCAACCAAGGCTGCATCCGATCATTTGGTACGTGCTTGGTACAAAACATTTGGTTTACCAACAATCGTCACAAACTGTTCAAATAATTATGGGCCATATCATTTTCCTGAAAAGCTTATACCTTTGATGATATTAAATGCTTTAGAAGGTAAACCCTTGCCTGTTTATGGCAAAGGGGATCAAATTCGTGACTGGCTCTATGTAGAAGATCATGCCCGTGCATTGTATTTAGTAGCAACGCAGGGAAAGGTTGGTGAAACTTATAACATTGGTGGGCACAACGAGAAACGCAATATAGAAGTGGTTGTTAAAATTTGCGAACTACTAGATGAATTATTTCCGCGCCATATCAATGGCAAAGAGGAAAGCTATCTTTCACTGATTTCTTATGTTCAGGATCGACCGGGACATGATCGGCGTTATGCGATAAATGCAACCAAAATTGAACAAGAATTAAACTGGCGCCCGCTAGAAACCTTTGAGTCTGGCTTGCGTAAAACCGTTGAATGGTATTTATCTAATCGCGCATGGTGGGAAGCAATTAGACTAAACACATATCAGCAACAAAGATTAGGAAAAGGATAAATAGTGAAAGGTATTGTTTTAGCTGGCGGTTCAGGGACGCGTCTTTATCCGCTCACCCGTGGTGTATCCAAGCAGTTAGTTCCAATTTTTGACAAGCCAATGATTTACTACCCCCTGTCGGTATTGATGCTGGCAGGTATTCAGGAAATTTTAATT
Source organism: Thiomicrospira sp. (assembly GCA_034005865.1). GTDB lineage: Bacteria > Pseudomonadota > Gammaproteobacteria > Thiomicrospirales > Thiomicrospiraceae > Thiomicrospira. The sequence goes on from JAVETW010000016.1 coordinate 16,756, forward strand.
ATTACAACCCCGGAAGAGATCGGAAGAGCGTCGT
>JAVETW010000016.1:16799-45736 GCA_034005865.1 Thiomicrospira sp.
CAGCGTTTGTTAGGTGACGGTTCAGATTTAGGTGTTTCTTTTAAATATGTTGTACAACCATCCCCGGATGGTTTAGCTCAAGCCTTTATATTAGCCGAAGACTTCATTGGGGATGATGCAGTATGCTTAATTTTAGGGGACAATATATATTATGGACATCATCTAGTGCCCCTTCTAAAAACGGCTGTAAAGCAAGCATTAGACAATAAAGCAACGGTTTTTGGATATCATGTAAATGATCCAGAGCGTTACGGTGTCGCAGAGTTTGATTCTCAAGGAAATGTAATTAGCCTTGAAGAGAAGCCGTCTAACCCAAAATCTAATTATGCTGTAACTGGATTGTATTTTTATCCGAATGATGTCTTACACAAAGCGAAGGAAGTACAGCCTTCTGCACGTGGTGAGTTAGAAATAACCAGCATAAACCAAGATTATTTATCAGAACAGCGTTTAAAAGTAGAGTTGATGGGGAGAGGTTTTGCGTGGCTTGATACGGGTACACACGAAAGTTTGCTGGAAGCATCCCACTTTATTGAAACAATAGAAAAGCGCCAAGGGTTAAAAGTTGCCTGTTTAGAAGAAATAGCATTTGAGATGGGTTACATTAGCAGGGCTAAATTACTTAAATTGGCCGAGCCTTTGTTAAAAAATCAGTATGGCCAATATCTGCTAAAGCGTGCTGAACTAGCCCGCCATGACTAAAAAGTTCTACACCAAGCCTTATACCTAAATTAATCTGAGCTACGATGAAATTGCTTAAACCGCATTAGAATAGTTAAAGGGTGCAGCTTAAATATATTGCACATTCTTAACACAACTGAAAGACACATTAAAGGCGATTTATTTCGATTATTTTTTAGTAAATGAACAGCTATAGCTTGGTTATACCAACTTATAATGCAGCCCGCTTTATGCCAGCGCTATTAGATAAAATAAAAGATTTATCATTATCTGATAGGTGTGTTGATGTTGTATTTATAGATTCTATGTCTACTGATTCGACCCGTGATTTAATTCAAAGTCATGGTTATGTTTGCTATTCTATAGACAAAAATAACTTTGATCACGGCGGTACGCGCTCGCTTGCCGCCTCCCTTACCGCTGGAGAAATTGTCGTTTTTTTAACACAAGATGCTTGTCCTGTTTCACAAACTGACATTGAAATGCTGGTAGATGTTTTTACTAATTCTTGTGTTGGTGCCGCCTATGGAAGGCAGTTACCTTATCCAGACGCCTCACCTTTTGCAAAACATTTAAGACATTTCAATTACCCAGACAACCCCTACGTAGTTAGTTATGCAGATAAGGCACGTTATGGCATAAAAACAGCTTTTCTTTCAAATTCATTTGCGGCCTATCGTCGAAAGGCGATGGACGAAATTGGCTGGTTTAAACCGAAACTAATCTTAGGTGAAGATATGTACGCAGGAGCTGTCCTGTTAAATAAGGGTTATTCAATAGCCTATCAGCCAAAAGCCCGAGTATATCATTCACATAACTACACTTTTTCGCAAGAATTTCGTCGTTATTTCGATATAGGTGCTTTTCATACACTAGAAAATTGGATGCTAGAACAATTTGGACAACCCGAATCTGAAGGAATGAAGTATGTCCTAACAGAAATTCAAAGCCTACTTTCTCAAAGAAAACCGCACTATATTGCGCTTTCTCTTTGGCGAAATCTTTTTAAGTTTGTTGCTTATAAACTAGGGAGAAATCATCACATTTTTCCGCTTATTATAAAAAAGCAACTGTCGATGCACCCTAGTTGGTGGAGTTAGCGCTTATGTCCATAGCGATAACAGATGTCTCAGCAATTATAGTAACGTTTAACCCTGTTATCGAGCAGTTAAGCGCTGTTATAAACAGTCTAAAGTCGCAAGTCGGTTTACTAATAATTATTGACAACGGCTCAAAAAACAGTGAGAAACTCATTGCTATAGGTTTACAGTCTAATATTCGACTTATTTTACTGAGTGAAAACCGAGGTATAGCATACGCACAAAATAAAGGGATACACTCAGCACTGGCAGCTGGTTTTTCCACTATTTTATTTTCCGACCAAGATTCTATTTATCCCCAAAATTACGTTCAAGATATGATGACAGCCTTATATAGTCGAAAGGGAATTGCAGCTGTTGCGCCAACATATATTGATCTTCATAAAAAAGAGAGGGGAATAATTACCCCAGATGATAAAGTCAATTTGGATATAAAAACAAAAAATCTACAAACTGTAAAGCAGGCTATGTCCTCTGGAACCCTTGTGCCGGTTTGTGTTCTGCAACAAGTCGGGTATATGAACGAAGATTTATTTATTGATTGGGTTGATTTTGAATGGTGCTGGAGAGCGCGATCAAGAGGGTATTTGATAATAGTTAATACAGATGTAGAGATAAGTCATAAAATTGGAAGTGGTGCAATACGGTTTTTCGGAAAAAAAATAAACTGCCACTCACCAACGAGACATTACTATATAACACGTAATGCGCTGTATTTGTCCTTGTATAGTCCTTATCTCAAATTAGGTCATCGTTTTTTAATGCTAGCTAAAGTAGTAAAATATGTCGTGTTTTATCCAATTATATTCAAGCCACGTCAGCGCAATTTAAAAGCGGTATGGTTCGCTGTAGCCCATGGCGTAACTAAACGACTAGGAAAACGAAATATTTAACTTAAAGTCGGAATGGAATGTATCAATGTCGCCTTGACATACAGGGAGCTGTTGCGTTCATTTAGTGTGTCAGGTCACGAAGTTTTTCGGGCTTTCTTATGATAAGTCGTTTAATATCCTTCTCTAAAACGCCCTGTTTAATTAATTTAGAGATAACCCGAGAAACGGTTTCTCGGCTAGTATTTGTCATTGAAGCAAGGGTCTGTTGAGAGGGGAGGTTTTCCACCACGTTCATGCCATTCGCGTACTTAACCGTATGCTTGCTTAATAAGGCTTCAATGCGTTCCTGCGCGGTAGGCAGGTTTATAAGCGAAATGTTTGAATTGTTCTGCTCGATTATTTCAGCCATTCTGTGCATAATTTTCCATGCAATACTTGGATGGTTCAAAATAAGCTTAAGGGCATCCTCTTTTCTCAACATACCCACTAAAACATCTGTGGTTGCCACTAAACTTGCATTTCGAGCCTGTCCCGTAATCAGTCCCAGCTCACCGAAATGCTCGCCAGCAGAGATGGTCGCAAGCCAAAATAGCTGTCCTTCAATGTTAATATCAACGACGCTAAGCTCACCTTCGATCAAAAAAAGCAAGCTGCTACTTTCATCACCTTTGCGAATAACAAACTCACTTTTCTTAAATCTGCTATATTTAATCTGAGTCTGAACGGTGTTCAAAATGTCAGAGTTAAGAGACTTCAAAAGTGTGATATTGCCTAAACTTGGCGCCGTATTTATCTTCATATAATTTTACTAAGTCCCAAAATGTCGTTTCTGAGAAGTTTAAGGTTTCAAAACAATGTGCGCTATCAACGAATAGCGGTTTCTATTGTAGTTGTTATATTAATTACTTTAATGTACATCTATCCTAAGTCAATACAAAAAATCGATACCTTAGTGGGAGATATTGTAACCCGTGGGCAACTAAGTCAACTAACACCCTCAAAAATTTCAATTATAGATATTGATGACCAAAGTCTGCAGTCAATTCACAGCTGGCCTTGGCCACGAGATTTAATGGCTCAATTAATTAAAAAGCTTGTTGAAGAACAAGGTCCGCACGCAATTTTACTAGATATTGTAATGCCGGAAAAAACGGGTGAGTTTGGTGAGTTTATGCTCGAGGACATCGTTAAAAACGCCCCCGTATGCCTATCGCAGGCCTTTGATTTGAATAGACAAAATCAAGAGCGACAAATTGGATTTTTGGCGGATGGAAACGCGAGTTCGCAGGGTGCGCAACACGCATATGGATATGTTGGTAACTACGATGACCTATCCGCCTCCGCGCGATGTGTCGGCCATATAACGCCTTATTACGGCGATGGTGTGATTCGAGAATACCCAATAAAAATCACATGGAATAACCAAGCTTGGTACTCATTGGTCGACAGTACGCTAATAGCCTATGATAATTGGTCACCGGATACGACACGTGGTTTAATCCAAAAAATTCCCTATCAAATTGAACCGAATTCATGGCAAGTCATCTCCGCGCAAGCCATTTTGCTAGGACAGCTGCCTGCGCAGTTTTTAAAAGGGAAATATGTACTTATCGGTTCGAGTGCACTGGGTCTCTCGGATCGAGTTACAACGCCCATTCACCCGTGGTTGCCGGGTGTCGTGATTCATGCTGAAATGTTAAATTACAGATTATCGCCTCCCAAAACACTCATCACCCTTAAACCAAATGCTTGGTTATATAGTGTGTTTTGCGTGATTGTTATAGCCTTTTTTATAGCACGTGCAAAATTACTCACTTTTGTTGCTTTAACTATAACGCTTAGTGTTACATGGTTTTTATGGGTATCTCAGGTATGGTATCTATACGTGGATTTGCTTCCGAGTCTTCCATTAATAAGTCTTTTTTTGCAGGCTATAATACAGTTTTTTTACGAATGGTTGGTGGTGCATCGGCAAAACCGCAAAGTAACGCGCCTGTTCAAAAACTACGTTCCAGAAGCCGTTGTCAAGCAACTTTTATTAGAAGCAGATGACTACACAGAGCCGACGATAAAAGAAATTACGGTGTTATTTGCTGATATCGAAGGATATACGCGCATGGCAAAAAACTATACCCCTCAACAAACCGCGGCAATAACTAAGGACGTACTGACATTAATAACAGAGGCCGTATATGCCAACCAAGGAACGCTGGATAAGTATCTAGGTGATGCCGTCATGGCCTTTTGGAACGCCCCACTAACCCAACAATATCATGCCCAAAAGGCGCTAGATGCCGCAAATCAAATTCAACGGCGGCTTCAGCACTACAACACAACGAGCGCAATTCCTCCCATCTCAGTTCGCATAGGGATACATACAGGCCAAGCGATGGTTGGCGAACTCGGAACGCACTTGCGCCACGCTTACACAGCAATAGGCGATACGGTCAACAAGGCGCATAGATTGCACGAATACACCAAAAAATTTGGGGTGCATATCTTAATCTCAGAGGAAACTTATCAACAACTAAACGACAAAAGTCATGTCTCGTACAAAGTTGTGAATATCCATGATTTACTGGATAAAGAGCATCAAGACAATCTAACGGTCTGATGGCTGGACTTCTGTAGAAATCTCGCCATCACACTTAAATACACAACTTCAAATCAAAACTTTAAACTGTCGTCGTCTTCGCCAAAAAGCTTGTCTAAATCGACTTCTTCGCTTAGGTTTTGTTGTTGGTTGTGCAGTCGGTAAAGTTTTTGCAGATTTTTTAGCTGATGTTCGCTCAAAAGTTGAGCGTAGGCTAAAGATAGCGCCCCACGTTGATTTAGATTATGAACTGACTCCGCAGATAACTGTTTTAGTTTTTTCTCATCAATCTTATAAAGCCCTTGCAGGGGTAGAGTTTGTTCGTCGGATACTTTAAGCACAATATTCCAAGGAACGAGAAGCTCATGCTCGGCAAGCGCATCAACCGCCAACTGTGTTTGTGTTCGGCCAGCCTGGCACATTTCCAAGAACTGCATTGTACGTTTAACAACGTCACTAGGTTCACCTTGATCATCAAAAAAAGCCTGACAGTCACTGTCAAGTTGTTCGCAAAGTAAGCCGCTATCCATATCAATGCAAAGATGAAGACGGTCGCTGTTTTCTTCTGGAATTAACGCAAATGGATAACCACGATATTGCGCAGGAATATAGCCGATAAGCCATTTCCCGCTAGGATGTATTAATAAGTTTTGGTTTGGTTGAAGTCCTTGCAGCGCGGTCAGTAAAAAACCATCCTTGTTAGGCTTGGGCAAAAAAGCGATCGGGATATAAGGCAGAATGTGTGCTACCTCCTCCCATAAAATAGGCGCGACGGTATCCTCAGCGGCGAAGCTAAAGCTCGGATTGGCTTTAAAACCCGCCTGCTGATGAAGTGATTTTTGAATAGCGATATAGTGCGACATAAAATACCTTAAAAAACTTTATTGTTTTAATCTAGCTTGGTATTGTATCCATCCCGTCGCAACTTATGGGATTTTTGTCAGTGTTAAATAAAAAGCAGGTGGAATTGAATGTCTTTGGTGTCAAAAATTTATCAAGCCATTTTGTTTAGAGCCCCAACGCCCCAAGAGCGTACATTCTGGGAGGCCGAATTTGAGCGCGGACTATTTACACCGACACAGCTTGTACTACTAGGTATAGAGCAACCCATATTCCAAACCAATCTACTCGTTGCAAAAATATACCAAGCCGCATTTGGACGCGCCATTAATACATCTGAAATGTTGGGCTGGGGTCAATTTATCTATGCGGGCGGTCAAGTAGAGCAAATTGCTGCCCGTTTTTTAGCCTCGCCCGAATTTAGCGAGCGTTACGCTAATGTGAGTTTAGAGCACATTATTGCTACGGTGTATAACCAGTCAACGGGACTTGATGCTGATTCATCTTGGCTCAACCAAACTATAAACGCTTTAAATAACGGCCAGCTTACCCCTGCAGGCCTGCTAATACAAATAGCCCACCAAGGCAGTGATCTTGAAGCGGGGCTAAAGCTTCTAAATAACCAGCTGTTTGATGATGCGCGTGCGCATTTCCAAATTGACAAAACGCAAGACGTGCGTCTCAGTATCGCCACGCTTTTTAACGACTATCAAGCACTCAATCCCAGCCCGACAAGTGGTGTATATGAAGCCCAGGGTGTACTAGGGGTAAGCGGAAATGCATCAACTGAAGTCACCACCATTGATATAGAGCGAGGGCTCATTTTAAATACAACATCTGACGCAGTGAATTGGTTATCAGGTTCGGTTTCCAATATCAGAGTTATGGATCTCAGTGCATTTTCGCAACCAATGAACATAACCGGTTCGCAAGAATTTGAGCAACTCACGCTCAATGGAATGGACGCGACAATCAGAATGAAAGGCGGAAATGATGTTATCCAACTTGGCACAGGGAGTGCGCGCATTGTTTTTGAGTCGTTAGCGCAATATAACGGCATTGATCAGATTCATGGATTTAAGCGCGGGCAAGACGCAGATGTCCTGGATTTTTCGCGCTTTCTCGATAGTCCGAACCCCGCAACAGTCGTTCAACCGGTGAATGCAACAAGTCAAGCGTCAATGCCCTGGTCAAATGGCGACATCCTATCCGTATCCGGTTATGGATTAAATACGGCGCAATCCATCGCCAACTTATTTGGAACCGGGCACGCATTTGCGTCAGGCACGCAAGCCTCGAAAACCGTTGTGTTGAGTGCAGACATCGTTGGAAATACCCATGTTTGGTATGTCGTAAATCAACTCAACGTAACGGAAATAGAAGCACATGAAGTGAGTCTTGTGGCGACCCTCGTTGGCATAAACAACCTAGCGTTGCTTCCTTTTGAATCAGATAATTTTGCGCTTTAACTCAATGGTGTTTGAACAACGCTCGCAACATTTCGTAGAAGGGCTATAAGCTAAGTGAACGCACGGCGTAGTATGAGGCTAGAGGCGCGCGCCAAACCGGGTTTTAATCGGTTTGGCGCGGCTTCGTTACAGGGTTTCTAGTCGTAAAGCCGGTTTCAAATTATGCGAGAACCCAGCCAGCGAGATAGTTTTGGTCAAAGGTATTGACACCTTCCAATGTAACTATATGAGATAGTTCATTGGCATCAATCACGGTGTCATCATTTTGGCTGTGCGCCAAAAAGATAGCGAGATTTTGACCGGCCAAATCCGTCACCGCGATATACAGCGTATTATCGGCATTGTTGAAGATAAAGCCATGATGCTGTCCGTCAACATTCGCGAGATAACTTGCCACGTCAGCGCTGTCGAAACTAGCCGCGCCGCCGCCCATTCCACTCGTTACAAACGCAAATTTAGCACTGGCTACAACATCACTATCCCAATTTGCAAATTCTGTGCTTTGATAAGCCGTTCCGCTAATACCGGTTCCACCTGACTGTTCACTAACAAAGCCGATTTTGTCAATGTCGTGATCAACAATCGTTCCGCCTCTGAAGTCCTTAATAATATTCCCTCTGTCGAGAGAACCGATAACCCCGTCAAACATAAACGTATCGCCATACGATTGGCCAAGCTCATCATCGCCCCACAAAGTATCCGCACCGTTGCCGCCATAAATCGTATCTGCACCGTCGCCGCCATTAATTGTATCGTTACCCGCTAGGCCGCGCAGAATATCGTCAAGCGGAGTGCCTATGAGTATGTCGTCGCCGTCCGTTCCAACGATCTCTCCATCTATTGGTGGATTTTGCTCCTCTTCAGGTCTGGGGGGTGGTTTATTTCCGACAATATTCACCGTATCCCATCCGTCCGTTATATTCATCGTCGCTACCATTGACACCTGTGGAGAAGAAATCGTTTGGTTAGCCGTTTCGATATAATAAACTTGCGATAAATCCGTACCTTGAACGACCAGTACCACCTTCGCGCCATCCTGTGAAACGGTTGAGTGAATATATTTATTTTGCCCGGTTGTGCCAAACAGCTCCAAAAAGTTCAAACCGCCAAAATCCTTGGCGCTAATCGCTTGGTTAAGCTCAACCCGAACCAGCGTATTGTCTTCTAAAGGGGCGCCATTTGCTGAAGTGGTGTTGATGACTGGGCTAAAGCTTGTCGCCGAAACAAATGCTCTAAAATCCAACTTATCACCCTGAGCACCGCTTTCAAAGTCGATGATAGCATCCTTACCGTTCTGCAACGCCGAAGCAGCAAACACGACGGTGTCCGCACCCTCACCCAAGGTGAGCGAATCATTGCCCGCGCCACTTGTGAAGGTATCGTTACCTGCCAAACCGTTCACAATGAAGGCGGCGGCTTGACTCGCTAAATCAAAGTTATCGTCATTTTCAGAGCCATTCACGCTGATCGTATCACTCGCCAAACTGTCTAAATTCGCGGTCGTAAAAATAGCGCTGAATTCCGTTAGCGTAAGCGTTACGGCGTTATCAGTAAAATCGATGGTTGTTGCCGACGCATCTTGATCCAAGTTATTAAACGCGACGACTTCTGCACCCGCAGCGATAGTGCTGATGGTAATCGATTGTGCATCGGCTAGTGCCTGTTTGTTGGTCGCTTCATCCTGTGACGCGATTGCTAGCACCTTTTCCAGACTATCCGAGATATCGTAACCTGCGCTAAGGTTTACATTCCCGGGTAACTGATTAAACTCATCGATTTCCAGTAGAACTTTGTCCGTAACCAACACTGTCTGTGCTTGGGTCAATACTCCTTCACCTAACTTCGGCTCAATGTTTTGCCAACTGTCGCGCACGCTATAATTGTTTCCGTTCGCATCAAAACCTGTAATCGCCACCAATGCGGTTGCCGTTGCGACGGACAAATCAGTTGCGTTTGCCGCAAGTTTGATCGTCGCTGTTCCAACCGAAGTAATGTCGTTCACATTCAGCTTCGTTGTTGCGGTTAAACCGCCACGCACAAAGGTTGCTTCGCCCTCCGAGGTAAGGGTGAATGTGATATCGCCGGTTACCGTGCCGCCAAATGTGACAACACCCTCAGTGTTTGTTACCGTAAATGTTGGTGCCGGAGGTTGAGGTGCTGGAGGTTGAGGTGCTGGAGGTTGAGGTGCTGGAGGTTGAGGTGCTGGAGGTTGAGGTGCTGGAGGTTGAGGTGCTGGATTAGTAAACACTTCCGGTGGCAAGGTAATCCCCTGTGGTATCTGCACCTCTGGTGGAACCACTAAGCTAATACCACTCCCGCCAGGCGGGACAAAATCAACCGGTATCGGCGTATTCGAAGGCGGGGTCCAACCGGCCGGACGTTCAAACGTTGAAACAAACGGCGCAACTGACTCGACACGTTCTAACGCCGAGTGAACATCTCCGTTAGTCAACGCTTGTGTAAATCCCGGATCGTTAGAGAAGTTAGACAAGCTTACCCCATTTCCTAAGTCACGGCCTTCATGAACGCCATGTTGAAAAAGGTGCTCAAAAACGTTGACCTGTCCATTTGCCGCAGCTTGGCCAACATCCGGGTTGGCGTTTATATATCGCCCCAAGTCAATCGCCGGGTTAATAGCGCGCGGCTCGTTCTGACCATACAGCACAAAGTGTTGTGCAGCGGAAGAAATGAGGCCCTGTTCTACCGCTGCCGCAACGTCCGGGTTTTGCTGTAAATAAAATTCTGCATCGAAAAGCGGGTTAGGCGAGCGTCCTTCGGCCCCACCGTATAACTCAAAATGATCCCAAGCGGTGATCAACCCCTGAGCTACCGCTTCGGCGACATCCGGGTTATTTGCAAGGTATTGCTCCGCATCAAACAAAGGCGACGCAGAGCGACCCTCGGCGCGGCCATAAAGCATAAAATGTTCTGCCGCATTAAACGGTGCGCCGGCCTCAATAGCGGCGGCAACGTCGGGATTTTGCTGTAAATACCAATTAGCGTTAAAAGACAATGGGGTAGGCATGAACTTAACTCCTCAGAAAAGATAAATGCAAAATAGTTGTGTTTTTTAAAATAGAAAAGCCAATCAAAATAATAACTTGAAAGTACGTTTAAAAACAGTAGTAGCAAAAAATACACACAACCAATCCTTTGCACAAGTCAGGGCGTACAAAAACGTACCAATTCCAAATCTAAAACGTTCCGGCCGCCCTGCCCAACGCCTAAGCTTTCAAGCAAACCCTAGCCAATTTAGCCAAGCCCGTCATAAAGTGAGCCGCAACGATTGCAAAACGCTCGCACAGTTTTAAGGGTTTTGTTAGAATGCGGCTTTTGTTTTAGAGGAAGGGAGAGCTAACGATGGCCGAAAAAACCACCACAACTAGAAAAACAGCATCACGTGCTAAAGCGCCAACAAAGTCAGCAAAAAGCAACGAACCTACGGTAACGATTGACGGCGAAACTTATTTATTAAGTGCTTTAAGTGCCCAAGCGATTGCGCAAATTCAAAATATTCGAATGACCGATCAACGTATTGAACAACTCGGTATCGACCTTGCGATTGCCCGTACCGCGCGCATTGCTTACGCAAAAGCGTTAAGTGAATTGTTGCCAGTATCGGCAAAATAGCAAGCGCGAACGCCGGCTGGATGTAAAGGGCAGCACCAAAAGTGGGCTTGGGCCTTAAATTGAGTCGTCCTTTCACTTTTCCTAAGTACGTTAAAAACCAAAAAAGGGGTTTAAGGTGTTCGCTCAAATAATAAAGCTAATTCGACCGCATCAATATATTAAAAACCTCTTTATTATCGCTCCGTTGTTTTTTGCCGGAGCGATAACCGACCAACAAGCGCTTATAGCCAGCTTGCTCGCCTTCGTATTTTTCTCAATTAGCGCCAGCGCCATTTATGTTCTTAACGACTTAAAAGACGTAAACGAAGACAGGCTTCACCCGGTCAAGCGCGATAGGCCTATCGCCAGCGGACGCATCTCAATACCCCAAGCCTGGATACTATTCAGTGCGTTGCTCGCACTGGGCCTGCTGGGGGCCTACTGGTTATCGGAGATGTTGTTTTACATCGTTCTGCTTTATGTCATGCTCAATGTACTCTACTCATTGGGGCTAAAGCATATCTCGATTGTAGATATTGCCATTATCGCCTTTGGATTTGTTCTGCGCATCCTCGCCGGTTCCGCTGTTATCCAAATTCCGCCCTCCATGTGGATTATCCTTATGACCTTTTTACTTGCCTTATTTCTTGCACTAGCAAAACGACGTGACGACGTATTACTAGCAACCCAAGGAAAGCAAACGCGCAAAAATATCGACGGCTACAACCTCGAATTTGTAAATGCCGCGATGGTGATAATGTCAAGCGTAGTTACCGTGTCCTACATTTTTTATACGATTTCCGACGAAGTACAAATGCGCCTACAAACCGAATATCTTTATCTAACGGTTATTTTTGTCATCCTCGGCATAATGCGCTATATGCAAATCACCTTTGTCGAAAACAATTCCGGTTCGCCAACAAAAATCGTGCTTAAAGACCGCTTTTTACAAATCACCATTGTTTTATGGGCCGCATCATTTGGCGCCATTATTTACAGTAATGGAATCTAACAATCATGGATAAGAATATTAAAATTGTATTACCCGGTGCCGCTGGTCTAGTCGGCCAAAACCTCATAGTGCAACTTAAACAAAAAGGCTATACCAACTTAGTGGCGATTGATAAACATCATGCCAATCTTCGCATACTCAAACAGCTGCACCCCGATGTCGAAACCATTGAAGCCGATTTGGCTGAAAAAGACGAAAAATGGGCGCAAGCATTTGCAGGTGCGGATGTCGTTGTCATGCTACAGGCCCAAATTGGCGCGCCAACATTGGAGCCTTTTATTCGCAATAACATTACATCCACTGAAAATGTACTAGCGGTGATCAAACGGTTCAATATTCCGTATTTGGTGCATATCAGTTCATCCGTTGTAAACTCGGTGGCCGACGACTTTTATACCAACACTAAAAAAGAGCAAGAAAAGCGCGTTTTAGCCTCCGGTATTAAACAGTGCATTTTACGCCCAACCCTCATGTACGGCTGGTTTGACCGAAAACATCTTGGCTGGTTGTCGCGTTTTATGGAGAAGGTACCCTTTTTCCCAATTCCCGGTCATGGCCGCTATATGCGCCAACCGCTTTACGAAAAAGACTTCTGTAATATCATTATCAGTGCGATTGAAAAACAGCCTGAAAACAAAATTTATAACATCACAGGGCGAGATGAAGTCGATTACATCGACATTATTCGCACCATCAAACGAGTCAAAAACCTAAAAACACCGATTGTAAAAATTCCCTATTCCTTGTTTTATGCCCTGATGAAAGGCTACGCCTTATTCAGCAAAAACCCGCCCTTTACCACGCAACAACTTGAAGCACTGGTAGCCGATGACAAATTTGAATTAATTCCGTGGTGGGATATTTTTCAGGTCGAATCGACACCGTTTGAGCAAGCGATGTATGAAACCTTTAACGACCCTACCTACAGCAAAATCGTGTTGGAGTTTTAATGGATAATAACAAAAAGGTCGCCGTGTTAGGGGCGGGCCCAATGGGTCTTGCAGTTGCTTACCAATTAGTAAAAGAGGGCTTTAAACCAGTGGTGTTTGAAGCCGATGATCGCGTTGGCGGCATGACCGCCAGTTTCGATTTTGGCGGAACGCAGATTGAGCGCTACTACCACTTCCACTGCATATCCGATAAAGACTTTTTAGCGGTCCTTGAAGAACTCAATATCGCAGACAAAATGCACTGGACAGAAACCAAAATGGGTTTCTATCACCACAAAAAAGTCAGCCCCTGGGGAAACCCGATTGCCCTGTTAAAGTTTCCGGGACTAAGTTTTATTGCAAAGTTCCGATACGGTTTGCACGCTTTTTTATGTACCAAACGCGATAACTGGAAACCGCTTGATAAGGTTGAAGCGACCTCATGGATAAAAAAATGGGTAGGGACAGAGGCCTATTCCGTTCTATGGCAAAAGTTGTTCGACTACAAATTTTATGACTATTCCAATCAATTATCAGCGGCATGGATATGGAGTCGTATTCGCCGTATAGGTCGCTCAAGATACAACTTGTTTAAAGAAAAGCTCGGCTATCTCGAAGGCGGCTCCAACACGCTTTTAACGGCCATGGTGCAATATATCGAACAACATGGCGGTGAAATCAGATTGCAACAACCGGTGCAAAAAATCGTCATCAAGCATAACCAACTTCAAGGTATAGAAACCCCCCAAGGCTACCAAGATTTTAACCTTGTCATCAGCACGCTACCGACACCCATCATCCCGAACATCGCGCCGGATTTACCAAAAGACGTACTAGAAAAATTTTGCGCGCTAAAAAATATTGCCGTCGTTTGTGCGATAGCTAAACTTAAAAAGCCACTAACAACTAACTTTTGGCTGAACGTAAATGACGAAGATATGGACATACCAGGCCTAGTGGAATACAGCAACTTAAGACCGATGGATAATGCCATTGTCTATGTACCGTTTTATATGCCTTACGAACACCCAAAGTATCAAGATGACGACAAGGTATTTATCGAGAAGGTAAAACGATATCTAATGACGATAAATCCAGAACTGACGGATGACGATTTTCTACAAATAAACATTAACCGCTATCGCTACTCACAACCTATTTGCGGGCCTGAATTTTTGCAAACCCTACCGGATAAAAAAACGCCGGTTGAAGGCTTATGGATTGCCGATACTTCTTACTACTATCCTGAAGACAGAGGCATTTCCGAAAGTATCGGCTTTGGCCGAGCGATGGCAAAGCAGGCAGTAAGTCAGTGATAGGTATCTTTCGCTCAAAACAGTTCGTTTTATTTCTTATTACCGGTGGTATTGCCGCGCTGGCAAACTTCGGCAGCCGCTTTGCTTTCAACGTCTTCACCAGCTTTGAGGTCGCTGTCATTTTGGCTTATCTCGTTGGCATGATTAGCGCATTTGTACTGGCTAAATTGTTTGTCTTTAAAGAATCTTCCCATTCAACATCGCGCTCATTTATTTGGTTTACGCTGGTTAATCTATTGGCTATTGCGCAAACCTATTTTATTAGTATCGGATTGTTTTATTATGGTTTTCCGTGGCTAGAGTATGAGTTTTATCCAGCGGCCACCGCACACGCTATAGGCGTGATATTCCCGGTTTTTACTAGTTTTATTGGCCACAAATATTTAAGTTTCAAAAAGGCGTAAAAGATGCTTCTATTAAGAAACTACGTGATAGCAATGATTGCTTTATTCATAATACTTGCCCTGATAGGGGGGATAAACAACTACTCGCCCATCCCTTTTTGGGATATGTGGGATGGTTATCTCGACCCCTACATCAACTTCATACAAGGCGACTACCTCACCCTGTTTGCCCAACACAACGAACACCGAATCGTTATCTCCAAGCTCCTATTTTTTATAGACCTTCACTATTTCAACGGAGCATCGCTATTTCTTATTATCGTCAACTATCTATTACTTGCCCTGTTCGCATTATTAATGCTGGCCTACACACGTGAGCTCAGCCTTGAAAAAAGCTACGGTGACCATGGTCGCGTCATTATCGCAGGCGTAATACTCCTGTTTGCCGTATCGTGGATTCAAAAAGAAAACCTCACATGGGCGTTTCAAAGTCAATTTTTTTTAGCCTATCTACTGCCGCTGTTTTCGTTCTACGCCCTCTATCGCGCCACCGAAACGAAGCCCACGTTGTGGTTCTTACTCGCCTTAATCGCTGGGTTTTTATCCGCCGGCACCATGGCAAACGGCATATTAGCGCTCCCCATTTTATTTATACTTGCTTTAGTGCTGCGCCAGTCCTATCCCAAACTCGTTTTAATCGCCGTACTCACGCTCATCACAATCGTTCTATATTTTCACCAATTTCACAGCAACCCCGCGCACGGCTCTATAACCCAAACCCTGCTACACACGCCGACAGCCTTTTTTGCCTACATCCTCACCTACATCGGCAACCCGTTTTACGCGCTCTTTTTCAAACAACTGCTCATTGCGCAGCTATTCGGTTTACTTTTTATTGCAAGCGCCGCCTACCTGCTATTTAAAACCTTGTTTCAGACGCCAAACGACCCCAAAAAAGCACTCATATTATCCCTGTTCGCCTTTATTATTTTTATCGGCGCCACGGCCTTTGGAACGGCAGGGGGGCGAGCCATATTCGGGGTTGAACAAGCCCTATCCAGCCGCTACGCCACGCCGGTTATCTTTGCGTGGATAGCCTTATGGCTCATCGCGCTCCATCTTTTCCGTCACAAACTCGCCCATGCCAAAGCGCTATACGGCGCGCTAATAATATTTACCATTGCCCTATTCATTGTCCAAATTGAAGCGTTTGGCAAAGAAACGCGCACCCACTTTGAGCGCAATGTAGCCGCCATGGCGCTACAACTCAACGCAAAAGACACCGACTATCTCAGCAAACTTTTCCCCTCCGACGAGCACCTGCTCCACATTGCCGCTCGTGCCAAACAACACAACCTATCCATCTTTAATGCCCAACGCAGCGCATGGCAACACCACCTTGGCGACGAATATTGCCCAACGCCCAAACCCGGACTAACGGCTCACCTTGATCGCACCATTTCCCTGCCCGATGGTGCCTACAAGCGGCTAGAAGGTTGGGTGGTCGATACCGAGCAACAAACGCCACCAACCAAGCTGCTCATCCTCGAACACAACACCCAACAGATTGTCGGTTATGCGCTAGTTGGCGCAAAGCGTGAAGACGTTGCAGAGCACCTTGCAAACCGCGCATTTCGCTATGCCGGATTTGTAGGCTATATCCGCGCCGATGCAAGCGCCCAACTGCAACTGGTCGAACCCGACACCCGGCGCGCAGTCGAACTGCGCCTCGCCCCCAACCAATAGCGATACAAACGCAATGGCACAAAAGCACAACACAATCCAACTTTCCGGCTGGGGGCGCTACCCCCGAACCGAATCCAAACCAAGCCAGCTTAATCAGCAGGCCTGGCAACACCCCCTTATTGCCACGGGCAACCATCGCAGCTACGGCGATGCTGCCTTAGCGCCCATTCACCTGCCGATGCGCAAACAAAATCGTTTGATTAACTTTGATCAACAAGCAGGCCTGCTAACCTGTGAAGCAGGCGTATTGCTATCGGAGATTATCGAAGTGTTTTTGCCGCGAGGCTGGTTTTTAGCAATCACACCCGGCACCAAACTCATTACCGTCGGCGGGGCAGTGGCGTCGGACGTACACGGAAAAAACCATCACCTTCAAGGCTGTTTTAGTGAAAGTGTCGAATCCATTGAACTCATGTTGCCCAATAACCAAACTAAAACCTGTTCGCGCACAAAAAACCCCGATTTATTTCACGCCACCTGTGGCGGCATGGGGCTAACCGGCATCATCACCCAAGTATCGTTTTACTTAAAACCGGTGCAATCGCAATGGATAAACCAAACCACAATTAAAACCGCCAACCTCAAACAAACCTTCGAAGCCTTTGAGCAATACCAACATTCGCCCTATGCAGTGGCGTGGATTGATTGCTTAGCCACGGGCGACAATTTAGGGCGCAGTTTACTCATGGTCGGCGATTTTGCACAAGATGGCGATTTAAGCTACCAGCCTAAAAACAACCTGACCATTCCGTTCGACTTTCCGACCTTAGCGCTCAATCGCTTCAGCGTGAAAGCCTTTAACGCCCTCTATTACCGCAAAGCGAAAAAAGGCGAATCGCAACAACGCGTCGGCATCGACAGCTTTTTCTACCCGCTGGATGCAATCAACCACTGGAACCGCATTTACGGCAAACACGGCTTTGTCCAGTTCCAGTTTATTTTGCCAAAAGCGGTCAGTTTTGACGGATTGCAAACCATCCTAAAACGCATTTCAGAGTCGGGTATGGGCAGTTTTTTAGCCGTATTAAAACTCTACGGCGCGCAAAATCAAAACTGGCTATCCTTCCCGATGGAAGGTTACAGCTTAGCGCTCGATTTCAAAATGCAACCCGGCCTTGTGCCTTTTATTCGCCAGCTCACAGATCAGCTAGTAGAGCAGGGCGGGCGTGTGTATTTAGCCAAGGATGCGCTTTTGACGCGCCAGCAGTTTGAACAAGGCTACCCTAAAGTTGAACAATTTAGAGCGCTGAGAAAAGACATGGGGCTGGATGCCCATTTTCAATCACTTTTATCGCAAAGGTTAGGGTTATGACAAACACACCGTGGTTATTGGTTTTAGGTGCAAACAGCGATATGGCGATCGCCATCGCCAGACGTTATGCGCAAGCAGGCTATAACTTGTATTTGGCTTCGCGCAACCTTGAAGAATGTGAAAAAAATGCCGCCGATATGCGTTTGCGTTATCAAGTTGAAGTGCAATCTTTAAAGTTTGATGCACAGGATTTTAAAACCCACGCGGATTTTTATGCAGGCCTGCAAATACCGCCCCAAGGCCTCATTCTCGCCTTTGGCTACATGGCCGACCAACAACAAGCGCAAGCGGATTTTAGCCTAGCTAAAGCGATGATTGATACCAACTACACCGGCGCGCTGAGCATAATAGAAATCATCGCCGCCGACTTTGAGCAACGCCAATCCGGCTTTATTGTCGGCATCAGTTCGGTAGCAGGCGATCGTGGACGCATGAGCAACTATATTTACGGCTCCACCAAGGCCGCGCTTAGTGCCTATTTAGCTGGTTTGCGTCATCGTTTGATTAAGTCGAATGTTTCAGTTTTAACCGTCAAGCCCGGTTTTGTCGCCACCAAAATGACAGTGGACTTAGATTTGCCCGCCAAACTCACTGCACAGCCTGAGCAAGTGGCAAATGCGATTTTTAACGCAGTGCAAAACAAAAAAACGACGATTTACGTCAAACCCATTTGGCGCTTGATTATGCTAATTATTGTGCATCTGCCGAATTTTGTTTTTCACAAAACCAAGCTGTAAAAAGGCAGCAAACCATGACAAAAACCCTCGCACTCTTTGACTTCGACGGCACCCTCACCACCAAAGACAGCCTTGCCGACTTCATCCTCCACGCCTTTGGCAAACCTAAAACGCTGATAGGCAGCATCATTCTCAGCCCAACCCTAGCCGGCTATGCCCTAGGGCTAATAGAAAACAGCCAAGCCAAGCAACAAGTCATCAACTACTTCTTTCGCGCCAAGACGCCGCAGCAAATGCAGCATCTAGGACAGCGCTACGCCCGCGAGCGAATCCCCGCCATCCTAAGACCTGCAGGCCTGCAAAAACTCCAATGGCACCAACAACAAGGTCACCAAATCGTCATCGTATCCGCCTCAGCCGAATGCTGGCTCAAGCCTTGGACCGATGCCCAAGGCTACGCACTGCTGGCCACCCGACTAGAAGTCAAACAAAACAAACTCACCGGCGCCTACCAAGGCCAAAACTGTCACGGAGAAGAAAAAGTGCGCCGAATACAACAAGCCTACGACCTAACCCAATACGCGCAAATATACGCCTACGGCGATACCGAAGGCGACAAACCCATGCTAGCGCTCGCCGATCACGCCTACTACAAACCCTTTCGCCCCTAACCCGGCAAAACCTTACGTAGTCGTGGGTTAGAAAACGCAACATCTTTTGCTAAAATACGTGGCGCGGCCGCAAAACCGCACACCGCCAACTACAATTTACAACCGCACCCACTGTGCAAAAAAGGCAGCCGACATGAACATAACAATTAACCGAATCAGCGAAAACAACGAATCCACCGAATACTTCATCTACAACGTAACGCGTACCGACACAAGTCTACCGCAATCCATCGCCTGGATGGTCAGTCCGCTGACCGACAAAGGCTATAACAATCGCGCCGCAGACGCCACCGACTTTAACGGCGGCATCATTCCGGCTGGCACGCTCCACTTCGACATCGGCCAAAGCGACGCCACCTTCACCTTCAAAGTCAATAACGACCACGCCATCGAACACAGCGAAGAAATATTCAAAGTCGGTCTAGTCGGTACAACCGTCTATCTTGAAGACGCCATTATTGACGACGAACAAAAGCAAACCGAATTCACCCTAAGTGCGCCCCGACTCGAAGCCAATACCGCCTATATAACCCACGCCAACCGCGCCACCAACATTTTCCAAATCGAGCTCAATGCGGCCGCCACCTACACCTTCGACTTCACCCCGCTCCCAAACCAAGCCTTTGCCGATGGTGGCTGGGGGCTATACGACACCTGGGGAACCGCAATCGACGACTACATCTGGACTAACCCATGGCAATACACCCCCGACACAACCGGAATTTACTTCCTCGACCTGCGAGCCAGTTTCAACCACGGAGATTTTCAGTTCACCGCCAAAACCAGTGTAGAATCCAACCGCGTCCAAGCCGAGCAGCACCTTGCAACCTACGGCCTCACCTTAGACCAAGGTGTCGCGTTTGTGCTCGACCATTTAGAACAACCCGCCCTAATTTACGAAACCGCCCACGCATTTGGCGTAAATCGTGCCATGTTAGCTGGAATGGCCAACGTCGATATCGACCTGGTTGACGCCTTTTTCGCCGCCCACGGACTCGAACCCGCGCTCCTAGGATAAAGCAGGGCAGGGCGCCAACACATCGCGCCCTTTAAGCGCCGCAGCGACCAACAAAAAATACACATTAAAATGCCGTTGCGAATGGTATAATTCGGCCTTTTTAATAAAGCGTCATAGGTTGGAAGGATGAGGCAAGCTTTAGGGTTATTGTGGCAATTTGCTTTGCGAGACTTAGCTGGGCGTTACCGCGGAACCCTCATCGGTTTTGGATGGGTATTCGTCACCCCCTTACTCCTGCTACTGGTATTCACCTTCGTATTCAACGGCGTATTCAACATGAAATGGCCGCACAGCGACTGGGATTCCCCCCTCGGATTCGCGCTATTCACCTTTTGCGGCCTCCTGCTACACCAAGCCCTAGCCGACACAATGGCGCGCAGCCCCGGTTTAATACTCAGCCAGCCCAACCTCGTCACCAAAGTTATTCTCCCGCTATGGGTGTTACCCGCCAGCATACTCGGCGCAATCATCTTCCAACTGCTTGTTGGACTAGGTGTATTCCTCATCGTCCTCGCCATCGTCAACGGCGTACACACCAGCTGGATAACCTTACCCTTGCTACTCGTTCCCTTCAGTCTTGGTCTGCTCGGCGTCGCCCTCAGCCTAGCCGCGTTAGGGGTCTACCTGCGAGACATCAATCAAATAATCGGGCTCGTTATCGTGCTGCTCATGTTCCTCTCGCCCATTTTCTACCCCCTCTCCGCCGTACCTGAGGATATGCGATTCTGGCTCAACCTAAACCCCATGGCCGCCCTAATGGAAACGCTAAGAACCACCCTCATACTAGGCGAATGGCCCGGCGCCCGTTTTATCCTACTTGCTTGGCTCCTTGGCGGCCTATTCGCCCTGACCGGCATTGGCGTTTTTCGACACTTAAAGCGAGGATTTGCCGATGTCCTCTAATACCGCCATACGTCTAACCGGCGTCAGCAAAGCCTTTCGCCTCTACGCCAAACCCAGCGACCGACTCATCGAAGCCCTGCCATGGGTCAAACCGCGCCACACCCGATTTAACGCCTTAAGCGACATCACATTTGAAGTAAAACAAGGTGAAGTGGTAGGCATCGTCGGGCGCAACGGCGCAGGAAAAAGCACCCTACTACAAATCATCTGTGCCACCCTTGCCCCCACGCAAGGGCAGGTCGAAGTCAACGGACGTATTGCCGCGCTGCTCGAACTTGGCGCCGGCTTCAACCCCGAATTTACCGGCCGCGAAAACGTCTGGATGAACGCCACCATACTCGGAATGCGAGCCAGCGAAATAGCCCGCTACTTTGACCAAATAGTCGCCTTCTCAGAAATAGGCGACGCCATCGACCAACCCGTCAAAACCTACTCCAGCGGAATGTTCGTCCGCCTTGCCTTCTCCGTTGCCGTCCACGTATCGCCGCAAATACTCGTCATCGACGAAGCCCTCAGCGTTGGCGACGGCGCCTTTGCCAAAAAATCCTTCGACCGCATCATGCAACTCAAAGCCCAAGGCTGTACGATATTATTTTGCTCCCACTCCCTATACCAAATCGAAGCCATCTGCAATCGCGCCATCTGGATAGAAAAGGGCGAATGCAAACTCATCGCCGACGCCAAAACCGTCAGCACCCGCTACCAATCGTTTCTCGCCTCGCTCGACACCGACAAAAACGCCCCCTTACAGCAAAAAGCCGTCATCAACGCCGCCGCTGCGCCTTATCGCATCCACGACGTCCAACTCGCAGGCCACAGCAAAACCAACCTAGAAGGCCAACCCCTCTTTGCCAGCGAAGCCGACGACTGGCAACTCATTCTCCACCTAGAATGCGCCCCCGGCGTACTTTCGCCCACGCTCGGCGTCATCCTCTACGCCGCCTCCGGCATCGAAGTAACCAGCTTCTCCAGCCGAGAAAGCCAAGTACAATTTCACGCCAACCAGCGCATAACCCTCACCCTAGCCAAGCTTCCCCTGCTCAAAGGCAGCTACTACGTCGAACTATTTATCCTCTGTGATCAAGGCATTCACGTATACGAACACCTGCGCTACCTCACCCCATTTGAAGTCAGCCAAACCCATCTCGAGCTAGGCCTCGTTAGGCTACCGCGCAGCTGGGCGCTGGAGAACCTAGCATGAGCATGAGCGCACCGCGTTGGCTACGCTGGGCAAAATACCGGCTCCTGCTTCCCTTGCTTGCAAGGCTACCGCTCTATATCGGCTACCGGCTTGCCTCCTACCTAGGGCGCCGATACTTCATGCGCTACGACGCCGCCTGGGTGCAAGCCTACCGCCAAGGGCTCGCCCAGCGCTACGCCCAACCAAGCCTTGTTGACCACTATCTGCGTCTACACCTCTCGCTCATGGCCAAAGAAGAGCTCGACGTCTACCACCTAGCGCGCATGAACGCCCAAAACTACACCCGCTGGGTTCGCTTCGACCTCCAAGCCCTGCACGCCGACCCTGGGCCCAAATGCCTGCTAATCGGACACTACAACCGCACCATCCTGCTCAGCGCGCTTGGCCTGGCCGGGCAGCCGGCCGGTGTTCTCACCACCGACATCCAACACAACCCGAACCTAGACGCGTTTCAAAAAGCCTACCTCGCCCAAAAAATGCAACACGCCATGACCAATATGCAAGGCAGTTGGCTAACCACCGATCAAAACCCGCGAGCCATCCTGCGCGCCCTGCGCGCAAACGAAGCGTTAGTTATCGCCATCGACACCCCCGGTCCCGAAAGCATCGCTTTTATGGGCGGGCGCCTTCAACTCGCCGCGGGCATCCACCGACTAGGCGACAAAGCCGGAGCCAGCTACTACTACCTACGCCTGCTACCGCGCCCGGCCAGTCGCTACGCCATCGACGTAACCGCTATAAGACTCCAACCCGACCAAGGCGGCCCGCTACAAGCCGCGGTTGACCTCCTTCAGCAAGACATTGCCGCCCACCCTTGGCTCTGGTGGCAATGGAACGCACTAAACTGTTTGTGGAAAAAAACCGATGACTGACTGCAACGCACACCTCACCCCAGCCCAACTACGTTTTCCTTACTCATGGGTAGGGCACACCCCCTTTGCCATGTGGCTCGTATGCGCCATGCGTCCGCGTGTATTTGTCGAACTAGGCACCCACACCGGCAACTCCTACCTCAGCGTTTGCCAATCGGTAAAAGCCCACGCGCTCCCCACGCGCTGCTATGCCATCGACACCTGGCAAGGCGACGCCCATGCCCAATACTACGACGACAGCGTCTACCAAACCCTGCGCAACGATCACGATGTCGCCTACGCCGACTTCTCCACCCTCATGCGCATGACCTTCGACCAAGCCCTGTCACATTTTCAAGACCGCGAAATCGACCTGCTCCATATTGACGGACTCCACACCTACCAAGCCGTCCGGCACGACTTCGAAACCTGGCGCCCCAAGCTCGCCGCCAACGCCGTTGTCCTGTTTCACGATACCGCTGTGCAATCGCGCGATTTCGGCGTCCACCAATACTGGCAAACCCTCCAACAAACCTACCCCTACACCTACGAATTCCCCCATTCAAATGGACTAGGCGTACTCTGTGTTGGCCAACCGCCCCAAGCCCTAGCGCCCCTATTCGACCAAAGCGCCCACCACCTGGCCGCCCGCTTTATCAACCAAGGCAACCAAATCGCCTTCAACGCCAACTTTCAAGACATCGAAGCGTTACTCAATGCCCACGAACCCCAAAAACAAGGGCTACAATCCCTATTCAACTACCAAGTGCACCTCACCAACCTAGCCCAGCTTGCCCTTGCTCAAATCGAACAACAGCTTGCCCAAGCCCAAGCTGAGCAAACCCGGCTAAGCCAACAAAGCGCCCAACTGCAGCAACAGCTTGCCCAAGCCCAAGCCGAGCAAACCCAGCTAAGCCAACAAAGCGCCCAACTGCAGCAACAACTTGCCCAAGCCCAAGCCGAGCAAAGCCGGCTAAACGAACAAAACGCCCAACTCAGCCAAGCGCTGCACCAAAGCCAAGCGCTCAGCCAAGCCATACTCGGCTCCAACTCCTGGCGTCTAATGGCGCCGTTGCGCTACCTTGGCGCCAAAGTCAAACAAAGTCTGCCATGGCGAGCCGCGAGGCGAGGGCGCTACCTGCTAACCAAACTAATCGGGCTCTATGGCGTCAGCGGCGCCTTCCTCAAAGCCGCGCGCTACCTAAAAAAGCACGGCCCCGCGCCCCTGCTTGACAAACTGCGCGATGAAAGCGTCGCCCCGGCCATGTCCTACCACCAATGGATGCAACACACCGCGCTCCCGCAACGCTACCATCAAGCCGACCAATGCTACGCCAAATGGCAAGCCGAGCCCAACGTCCCGCGCCCGCGCATCGCCATCGTCATGCCGGTATACAACGTCGCCTTCGAACTGCTCGACGCCGCTATCCAATCCGTCCTTGACCAACGCTACCCGGAATGGCAACTTTGCATCTGCAACGACGCCTCGCCCGTAGCAGGCATGGCCGAATTTCTCGACCGCTACGCCCGACAAGACCCGCGCATTCGCGTTGTCCACCACAGCGAAAACGGCCACATCTCCAAAGCCTCCAACGCCGCCTTAGCCCTCGTTGACGCCGAATTTGTCGCCCTGTTAGACAACGACGACCTGCTGCCCCCCGACGCACTTATCTGGGTCGTCAATGAAATCATCGCCCACCCCGACGCCCAAATCATCTACTCCGACGAAGACAAAATCGGCCTCAACGGCGAACTATTCGAACCCTACTTCAAAAGCGACTGGAACCCCGAACTGTTTCTCGCCCACAACCTCATCTCCCATCTTGGCGTCTACCGCACCGCGCTACTGCAAAAAATCGGCGGATTCCGCCAAGGCTACGAAGGCTCGCAAGACTACGACCTCGCCCTGCGCGCATTGCTCCACATTCGGCCCCACCAAGTCAGACACATCGCCAAAGTCCTCTACCATTGGCGCGTACTCCCCGGCAGCACAGCCCTAAGTCAAGACGAAAAACCCTACACCGTCACCGCCGCGCTCAAAGCCCTAAACGAATACGTACGTCAAAAAGGTCTACCCGGCGTTGTCGTCAACCACCAATACGGCCACTACCGTCTCCAATATGCACCCCTGCAAAATCCGCCCGGCGTCACCCTCATTATCCCGACTAAAAATGCCCATGCGCTCGTCAAAACCTGTATAGACAGCGTGCTGCAAAAAACCCGCTACCCCAACTACGACATCCTACTTATCGACAACGCCTCCGACGACCCGGAATCGCTCGCCTATTTCGACACCCTGCGCGCCCATCCCGCCATTCGCGTACAGCGCGACCCGCGCCCCTTCAACTACGCCGCGCTCAATAACGCCGCCGTCGCCCAAACCGACAGCGAATACATCCTGCTGCTCAACAACGACACCGAAGTCATCGCCCCCGACTGGCTTACCGAAATGGTATGCTGCGCCCTTGGCGAACGGGTTGGCGCGGTAGGGGCCAAGCTACTCTATCCCGACGATACCGTACAACACGGCGGCGTAATACTTGGGCTAGGCGGGGTAGCGGGGCACGCCCACCACCTTCTAAGTCGCGACGACCCCGGCTACTTTGGCAAAGCCATGGTCACCCAAGAAATCACCGCCGTCACTGCCGCCTGCCTGCTCGTAAAACGCGACCACTATCTAGCCGTGGGTGGCCTTAACGAACAGCACCTCGCCGTCGCGTTTAACGACGTCGATTTCTGTCTAAAGCTCAGACAGCACGGCCTGCGCAACATCTGGACACCCTACGCCCTGCTATACCACCACGAATCGGTCAGCCGAGGCTACGAAGACACCCCACAAAAACAAGCCCGCTTTCAATCCGAAGTGGACTACATGAAAAGCCAATGGGCCGACGTCATCGCTTGCGACCCGTTCTACAACCCCAATCTCAGCCTAATAAAGCCCTATCGTCATCGTTATCTCGACGAGCCGACAACCGCCCCTAACATCGCCTAAGCCGCGCCTCGCCAACAAAATCGCCCATGCGCCTAAAAACTTATGTAAAATGGGCGGGCGATGCGTCGCGTGCAGAAATAAATCGCAAAAAAGCAATTATGTGATATGTGTCACATAATTGCCTTCAACGCGGGGTATAATCGGCACTGAAATGTCCCAAGTGCTCAGAATAAAAACGCACAAACGGACGAACGTGTCGCGCGAATCCGGCCCAAAAACGCCGGATTTGCACGAAAAAAGTCGATGTCATTCATCGATTTCTTTAAATATTTAAAGGAGTTACTAGATGTTAATTAACAACGAACAAGCCAATATCGTAACAAAGCTAGCTGTTACCATGTTCGCAGCCGCACCGGGCGGATTCAAAGGCTACCTAGACAACCTAGCCGTATCTAAAGCCTACAACATGGAAGCCATCGCTGTAGCGTTATCGTCTGAGCCGGGCTTTACTGCGATGTACTCAGGCACCACCGCGCAAAAAGTCGCCACCATGTCTAAAAACCTATCACTAGACGTGCTAGACGCAGGCATTCGCCAAGTCGCGGAAGACTTCCTAACCGCGCAAATCGACGCCGGTGTCAACCTAGGTAAATTGTTCTCAGACGCTATCGCATACATGTCAACCGACACCAACTTTGCCTTAGCTGCATCAACCATCGACAAAAAAGTCGCCGTGGCTAACAGCTTCACCTCAGGTTACGGCAAAGATGTTTACAACCTAGACATCCTACAATCAGAACTAGCCAACGTTACCGCAACCACGGATATTTCAGCCTACGTCACCAAGTACCTAACCGTTGCACAAGACGTGATTTTCGGCGACGCCAGCAACAACCTATTTGTTGCTAACCTCAGTGCAGACAAATCAACGTTGCAATCCGGTGACTACATCAATGGTGGTGCCGGTGTTGACACCCTAACGGCGACCCTAGTGGACACCCCGTTTGCCATCACCCCGGAAACCAGCAGCGTAGAAATTCTACAAGTGCGCTCACAATCCGCCTCCGGTACAGCGGACGGTGACAACGAAGTCCTAGAAGGCCAAAACACCATCGACGCACAAAATATGCGTGGAACAGAGCAATTCTGGTCTGTTGACAGCCGTGCTGACCTTACCATCGAAGACGTTCGTCACGACTCAAACCTCACCACTATCGGTTTCCG
This sequence comes from Thiomicrospira sp., assembly GCA_034005865.1. Lineage (GTDB taxonomy): Bacteria > Pseudomonadota > Gammaproteobacteria > Thiomicrospirales > Thiomicrospiraceae > Thiomicrospira. Next base: position 44,064 of record JAVETW010000016.1, read on the forward strand.
TAACGCCGATGCCGGTGACGTGGACTACAGCGTATATTTCAACAGCCAAAACATCAAAGCCCCGGCGGGTACAACCTCCGGCTCACAGTTGTTCATCGAGTTGTTAGACCTAAACTCAATGCGTGACGGTACCGGCCCATTGACCAACAACCCATACAGCGGTGTTAAAATCACCGTAGGTGGCACAGAAGTTGTTATCGCCGGCCCAACCGCCTTCACCACCACCTACGCTGACATGGTCACCGCGTTAAACAACGCCTTAGATCAACTAGGCTACCCAAACATCCGCGCAGCGGAAGGCGACAGCTTCACGGCGATCAACTCGTCAAACGGCCAGTCGTACACCGGTACTAAAGTGGTTTTAACCAACTCAGGTGCTGAGAAGCTAGAAGCGAAAGGCTGGGTAACTCCGGACGGTTCACTACCACCGGCCACCAACATCCACACCGTGATTTCTGACACCCCTGCGTCAACCACGCCTGCGCTAACCCAAACCAACATCGAGTTAGACAACGTCGGTCAAGCGTCTATGTCTGGCGATATGCTGGTGGGGAATATGTCAACCGGTAATTCAGGTTCAAAAGGCATTGAGCAATTCAACGTAGTGGTTGATCGTTCAAGCTGGATCAAAACCCTAGCGACCACCAACAACGGCCTAGAAGTAGTTAACGTTCAAAACAAAGGCGCCAACGGCAACCTACGTATTGACAATAACAACCTAACGGATGGTAACTATGGTTTAACCGACGTACGTGTGGTTGACGCGTCGAAAATGACCGGTAACGTCACCCTGTCTGCAGTATTAAACGACGACGTAACAGCGAAGTTTATGAACCTAAAAGACACTGCGGCGAATCCGGCGGCAGATAACTCTGACATCGCCTACCGTAACGTTGTGGACACCTTCTTCAGCTACGACATGGGTGCCGGTAACGACAACCTATTGTTAGACATTTCAAGTGCTAACCTAGCGAAGGCCGGAACCACTACGCGTGAAGACTTTGTACTAGACATCAACGGTAACGCCGGTAACGACACCATCGAACTACGTATCGTTGACGAAGGTACGCAAACCTTGTCGGCTTCAACTGGCGTGTGGTACACCAACCACAAGGCTAATGCTAATATCACCGTTAATGGCGGCGAAGGTAACAACACCATCAAAACCACCGGTGCGGGCGATGTAAAAATCACCACGGGTTCAGGTAACGACACCATTTACTCTGACAATGCGGGTTCACAAGCAGCGGCATCTACCTTCAATGGCGGTAAAGCAACGTGGGTTGTCAATGCGGCTAACACACTTGTCACCAACCTACAAACTCAAAATGCAGATTTGAATCTAGCTGCTGGTGTTCAAACCTCAACTTTCTTAGTAAATGGTAAGTTAACGGTCACCCTAGCTGAATCAGCATCGGCTGGAGCGGGCGCTAACGTTGGTTACAACGTAACAGTTGATATCCCAACGGGTGCTAACTACACAGTAACTGCACTGCATGTTAACCAAGCGATTAAAGCGGCCATTAACAATGATGCGGTTCTAAGCAAATTGATGGTTGCTGAAGACGGTCCTAGCCAAACCTTGGTAATTCGTTCATTAATTGACGGCGCATTTGCAGCAAATGATTTGTTAATTAATTTAACCTCTGCAGCGGTTGATAATGCTGCTAATT
>JAVETW010000075.1:0-11413 GCA_034005865.1 Thiomicrospira sp.
CGATCTAATCGTTGCCGACTTTATTCAATGGGCTAAAAATCATCACATTCCGGTTGGCCCAGGGCGTGGTTCGGGGGCGGGTTCTTTAGTCGCTTATGCGCTTAAAATTACCGATCTTGATCCGATTGAGTATGACTTACTTTTCGAACGTTTTCTTAACCCGGAACGTGTGTCGATGCCCGACTTTGACGTGGACTTTTGTATGGAGCGTCGCGATGAGGTTATCGACTATGTTTCACGTCATTATGGTCGTGATCATGTTTCGCAAATTATCACTTACGGCACGATGGCGGCCAAAGCGGTGGTGCGTGATGTCGGTCGGGTGCTTGGACATGGTTATAGCATGGTCGATGGTGTAGCGAAGCTGATACCGAACGAGTTGGGTATTAAACTTGCCGAAGCGTTAGAAAAAGAAGAGGAATTAAAACAACGCTATAACAACGATGAAGATGTCAAAACCCTATTGGATTTAGGGCTTAAGCTTGAGGGTACAGTACGAAACGTCGGTAAGCATGCCGGCGGCGTGGTGATTGGCCCCAAACCGTTGGAAGCGTTTTGTCCGATGTACTCCGAAGCGGACGGACGCGGCGTGGTCACGCAATTGGATAAAAACGATGTTGAAACCATCGGCTTGGTGAAGTTCGACTTTTTGGGTTTACGCACACTCACCATTATCGACTGGGCGCTTCAAGCGATAAATGCGGGCAAAAAACCGGGGGATGAAGGCTTTATTGATATTGCGCGGATTCCGTTGGATGATCGTGCCGTGTTCGACTTGATTAAGACCGGACGTACAACCGGGGTGTTCCAGTTAGAATCGAGCGGGATGCAGGATTTGATTCGTCGCTTAAAGCCGGATTGTTTTGAAGATATTATTGCGTTGGTGGCGTTATTTCGCCCCGGCCCGTTAGAATCGGGAATGGTGGATAACTTTATCGCACGTAAGCACGGCAAAGAAGTGGTGTCTTATCCGGATGCACAATATCAACATGCGTCGTTAAAACCGATTCTTGAGCCGACTTACGGCATTATCTTGTATCAAGAACAGGTTATGCAGATTGCACAGGTATTGTCCGGTTACACGCTTGGCGGGGCGGATATGTTGCGTCGTGCGATGGGGAAAAAGAAACCCGAGGAAATGGCGAAGGAACGCGGCAAATTTGAGCAGGGCGCAATAGATAACGGCGTGGATGGCCAACTGGCGATGAAGATTTTCGACTTGGTTGAAAAGTTTGCCGGTTATGGATTCAACAAATCGCATTCGGCGGCGTATGCGTTGGTGTCGTATCAATCTGCTTGGTTAAAAACGCATTATCCGGCGCATTTTATGGCGGCGCAAATTTCCTCTGACATGGATAATACCGATAAAGTGGTACACATGATTAACGAATGTTATGCGATGGGATTGAAGTTAATTTCGCCGGATATTAATCGCTCGGATATTCGTTTTAAGGCGTTGGATAAAAACACGATTGTATATGGCCTAGGTGCGATTAAAGGTGTCGGTGAAGCGGCGCTGGATGGGGTGATGCTGGATCGTGCGCAAAATGGCCCGTTTATCAACTTGTTCGACTTTACGGCGCGTAGCGGTAAAAAGGTGAATCGGCGCGTACTAGAGGCGTTGATTCGGGCGGGGGCGTGTGATGTGCTACATCAAAATCGTCAAGCGATGTTATCGAGTATTTCTATGGCGTTGCATCAAGCCGAGCAACAGCAGAAAAATGCTGATTCTGGACAAACCGATTTATTCGGCGATTTAATGAGTGATACGCAAGCGCCGGATGTCGAGTTGGCCGACGTCGCAGAGATGACCGAGCGCCAGCGCCTAAAAGGGGAAAAGGAGACGCTGGGTTTGTACCTGAGTGGTCATCCGATTGAGGCCTATCGTGCAGAGCTAAAGCATTATGTTGCGCACAATTTAGCGCAGTTGGTGCCCAATAAATATGATAAACGTTGGGTAGCTGGTTTAGTGGTGGGGGTACGCAACAAAAATACGCGTTCCGGCGATAAAATGGGCTTTGTTACCCTGGATGATCGCAGTGCGCGCCTAGAGGCGGTATTGCGTCCGGCGGTATTTGCCAGCGCAAAAGACTTATTACAGCCGGATACTGTCGTATTAATGTATGGCGTAATTAGCGAAGACAACTTTAACGGCGGGATTAAAATCGATGCCGAACAGGTTGTCAGTTTGGCTCAGATGCGCGCAAAAGAAGCGCGCGCACTTAAATTGTTTGTTGAAAGCCGTGCGCTTGATGAGAGTGCGCAGCATAATCTGTTGTCATTAGTAAACGCTTATAGGCAAGATGAAGGATTGCCTTTGGTGATAGAGTATCAAAACGCGCACGCAAGCGCACAGCTAAAGTCGAGCTGGACTATCCGTGCAGATGATGAATTAATTGAAGTTTTGATGAGTCTTGGCTGGCAGCCACAGGTCGTGATGAAATGAATCAAACATTAAAATGGAAATATTTGGCGGTGGTGTTTGCGCTGATTCTATTGAGTGTGTTTGTGCGGGTGTTGTATGACAGGCAACAACATGAAATCCAGTTTGAGCGTGATATTGATCAGCTTAGCGAAAACACGAATTTGTTTTTTACCGATTTAGTTGACGGTCTTAAAGATAAGTACATTACTCTAACCCAGCATTATGCCAATGAAGCGCTTATTAAACGCGCGTTAGAGCAGCGCGAGCGCACCGGACTATTTAATTATATTTCAACCGATTATCGCTATTTGCAAACGCAAGACCCGAATTTGCATACGATGCACTTTATCGATCCCTACAATCGCACCGTATTACGGATGCACCAGCCGGGATTATTTGATGATGATTTAACGGATGTTCGCCCGATAGTACGTGATGCTAATCGCACGCAACAAAATTTACAAGGTTTTGAGGTTGGGCGTAATGGCATTACCTATCGTATTGCCACGCCGCTGATTAATCAGCAAGGGCAGCATCTAGGTTTATTAGAATTTGGTATTCGTCCAAATTATTTTATTGAGCGTATTGAGCAACGTTTTGCCATAGAATCGGCGATTTTGGTTAAAACCAGCTCGTTGGGTAAACTTTTAAAGCCTCAAACGTTTGATGAGGTAAAAGGTCTGGATTTTTCTATTATTCAAACCACACCGATTTTTCAGCATCTTTTTTCTCAGGTAGACTTGAGAAATAAAAGGCAAATTATTGATTATGAAGGGAAAAGCTATTTGGTAATGACTAATCTCGACCAAATGAATCACGAAGGCGAAGTGGTAGCGAAAGTATTAATTGCAAAGGATATTACCGATTTACGCCAGCGCATGAATGCGCAATTATGGATGGAAAATGCGTTGAACTTGTCAGTGTTGCTGTTTTTATGGGGGCTGATTTATGTCATGTTCACCCGTTATGGTAAGGCGTTGGAGGCTTCCTATGACACCATTCAAGCATTGCATGTGCAGTCGTCACATCTTAAAAATCAAGCCAATACGGATGAACTCACCGGATTATATAATCGGCGCTTTTTTAATCACTCGCTGCAAAGTGCATTAAGCTTGAAGCAACAGGGCAGTTTGTTGTTTTTCGATATCGATAATTTTAAACAGATTAACGATCATTATGGCCATCGCAAGGGTGACCAAGTGTTGGTGGATTTAGCGCGGATGCTAGAAAGCTTTTTCCGCCATGACGACTTAATTGTGCGTTGGGGCGGCGAAGAGTTTGCGGTGTTTATTAATGGTATGGATGAAACCGAAGCGTTTAAGAAGGCGGAAAAGTTTCGCCATTATGTTGAACACGCCAGCAAAACGCATTTATCCTTGCCGTTCACCTTGAGTGGCGGAGTGAGTGAAATTCAAGCTGAGGATACGGTTGATTCGCTAATTCATCGAGCCGACCAGTTTTTGTATTTTGCTAAGATGCACGGGCGTAACAAAATTATTACCAGCCATCATTTACAGGCTGGTTTGTGAGCCTGCCAACGGCATGATATTGCTGTGCCCTGCACCATTATTTGGAGATGAATTGCGCTAACCAAATGGACTTGGCCCTAGCGTAACGTTATTGTGGGATTGCGATCATCAGTGGTGTCGTTGTGGATTTGGATTGGGTGGTTAGCCCAAACACGCATCGCCCTAACGTTTTTGTGGTAAAACACGCTAGAATACGGCGTTTTAATATTTTGAACTTCAACCGAGGAGAGGTAGATGTCTAATAATATCGAGTCAATTTTGACGGAAAGTCGGGTGTTTGAACCTTCTGCAATGATGCAAGCGAGTGTAGCCGTGAATGCGGACAAGTTGGCGGCTTTGTATGCGAAGGCCGAGCAGGATCATGTCGGGTTTTGGGCGGATTTAGCACGCGATAAATTGACTTGGTCTAAGCCGTTTACTCAAGCCCTCGATGATAGTCGAGCGCCGCTTTACCGTTGGTTTAGTGATGGTGAGCTGAACGTATCCTATAACTGCATCGACCGCCATTTAGACGAAAAAAGTGACAAATTGGCGATTATTTTTGAAGGTGATAAGGGCGATGTACATCACTATACCTACCAAGAATTGCATGATGAGGTGTGTCGTTTTGCCAACACCCTAACCACGCAAGGTATTAAACAGGGCGACCGCGTGATTATCTATATGCCGATGATTCCGCAAGCGGTGATTGCGATGCAAGCTTGTGCGCGTATCGGTGCGATTCATTCTATCGTTTTCGGTGGTTTTTCGGCGGAAGCGCTCAAAGACCGCATTGAAAACGCGGATGCAAAAATGGTGATTACCGCTGATGGCGGTTTGCGTGGCGGTAAATCCGTGCCGTTAAAAGCGGCGGTGGACGAAGCCCTGTCAAAAGGCTGTGATCATGTGAAAAAGGTGATTGTGTATCAACGCACCAAGCAAGCGGTGACCATGCAGGCCGGGCGCGATATTTATTGGCACGAAGCTGAGGCGGGTATGAGTAACTATCATGATCCGGTGATGGTGAAAGGCGATCATCCGCTGTTTTTATTATATACCTCAGGATCAACCGGTAAGCCAAAAGGCATTCAACACGGTTCAGCGGGTTATTTACTCAATGCGATGCTCACCAACGAATGGATGTTTGATCTTAAAGATAGCGATGTGTTCTGGTGTACCGCCGATGTGGGTTGGATTACCGGCCATAGCTATGTGGCGTATGGCCCTTTGGCGATGGGGCAAACTATTTTAATGTTTGAGGGCGTACCGACTTATCCGAATGCCGGACGTTTCTGGCAGGTGTGTCAAGATCATGGTGTCACCGTGTTCTATACCGCGCCGACGGCAATTCGTGCGTTGATGAAGTTTGGTAAAGAGATTCCGGCGCAGTATGACCTGTCGAAGTTGCGTATTTTGGGTACGGTGGGTGAGCCGATTAATCCGGAAGCTTGGATGTGGTATCACGATGTCATTGGTCGCGGCGAATGTCCGATTGTTGATACTTGGTGGCAAACCGAAACCGGCGCACATATGATTGCCCCTTTCCCAGGTGTCACGCCGTTAAAACCGGGTTCGTGTACTAAGCCGTTACCGGGTATTGATGCCGCGATTGTCGATGAAGAAGGCCACGAATTGACTAATAATCAAGGTGGTTATTTGGTGATTCGTAAACCTTGGCCGTCGATGTTGCAAACGGTGTGGGGCGATGACGAGCGCTATATCGATACCTATTTTGCTAAGTTTCATAACAAATACTATGTCGTTGGCGATAGCGCACATAAAGATGCGGACGGTTATTATTGGATTTTAGGCCGTATTGATGACGTATTAAACGTTTCCGGACATCGTTTGGGTACGATGGAGATTGAGTCGGCGTTAGTCGCGCATCCTAAGGTGGCGGAAGCCGCCGTCGTCGGTAAGCCGCATGATGTAAAAGGCGAATCGGTATTTGCGTTTGTCGTGCTCAATACTGATTTGCCGCAAGGTGCGGAGCGTGATGCGATGGTGCAAGAGTTACGTAACTGGGTGGCGCATGAAATCGGCCCGATTGCGAAGCCGGACGATATTCGGTTTGGCACCAACTTGCCGAAAACGCGCTCCGGTAAAATTATGCGTCGTTTGCTACGTACTTTGGCAAAGGGCGAAGAAATTACCCAGGACACATCAACTTTGGAAGATCCGGGCATTTTGCAGCAGTTTCAGCAGGCCTGATTGAGTTTGAGCTCAACACATCAATGGGCTAACAGATTGCTAAAGGCGCGCTAAAGCTTGGGAGGTGAAGCGTTTTATCTGAGTTTATCTGCCAAAGTGAGTGCAAGTGCTGTGCATTTTCGAATCACAACAAACGTGTCGGCTTGTTTAAATATTAAACAGGAGGCGGGTTTTGGTTTGCGTTGAGATTGGACGTTGGTTGAGTTGACGGCGCTGAGCGATATGTCTTTTTGGGTTAGCCCAAAAAAAATTTGGTAAACCAAGCAAGTTAAAGCGTTGCTTTCCCGATTATTTAAAACGCATAATAAGTCCGCTGGGCAGGGCGACCTGTTCCGGCGGGCTTTTTTATAAACAAGAGGAGAAACCTATGGATCAATCCATGGTAAATAAAATTAAGGCCATGCCGCAATTTCAGCAGCTGGTCGCCGAACGTTCGCGTTTGGCGTGGACGTTGTCAGCGATTATGCTGGTCGCTTATTACGGCTTTATTCTGTTAATCGCGTTTAAACCGGAAGTGTTTAAAATCGTGGTGATGGGCCAGTATACAATGCTCGGCTTCCCATTGGGCGTTGGCCTGATTTTGTTGGCGTTCGTATTGACAGGGATTTATGTGCGCAAAGCCAATTCGGACTTTGATGAATTAACTCAACAAATCCGTGATGAGGTGAAACAATGAAATTAATGACCTCTTTAATCGGTTTGGCCGCGTTGTTTGCCTCCGGTGCAGCAATGGCGGATGATGGTGGGTTATTTCAGCCAAAAACCATTATGTTCCTTATTTTTGTAATCGGTACGTTGGGCATCACCTATTGGGCGGCGCAGCGGACTAAAACAGCAAAAGACTTTTACACTGCCGGTGGTGGAATAACCGGTTTCCAAAACGGTTTGGCGATTGCCGGGGATTATATGTCGGCGGCTTCGTTTCTAGGGATTACCGCGTTGGTTTATTCTAGCGGTTATGACGGTTTGATTTATGCCATCGGTTTCTTGGTCGGTTGGCCGATAATCATGTTTTTGATGTCGGAGCGTTTACGTAACCTAGGTAAGTTTACCTTTGCCGACGTGGCGTCTTTCCGTTTCCAGCAAACGCCGATTCGCGTATTTTCTGCGTTTGCCGGTATCGCGATTGTTATTTTGTACTTAATCGCACAGATGGTGGGCGCGGGCGCGTTGATTCAAACCTTGTTTGGAATGAGTTTTGAAGTATCAGTGGTGATCGTGGGTATCTTGATTATCGCTTATGTGACGTTTGGCGGCATGTTGGCGACGACTTGGGTACAAATTATCAAGGCGGTATTATTATTGTCCGGTGCCACCTTTATGGCGGTCGGCGTTATGTACTTGTCTAACTTCAGCTTTGAAACCCTGTTCCAAAATGCGGTAGAGAACCATGCTAAGGGCATGGATATTATGTATGTCGGTGGCTTGGTAAAAGACCCGATTAGTGCGATTTCTTTAGGGATTGCGTTGATGTTCGGTACCGCCGGTTTACCGCACATTCTGATGCGTTTTTTCACGGTGCCGAATGCGAAAGAAGCGCGCAAGTCAGTGTTCTATGCGACCGGGTTTATCGGTTACTTCTATATCCTCACTTTCATTATTGGTATGGGCGCGGTGGCTTTCGTATTGGGTAATCCACAATACTTTAGCGATGGCAAAATGATTGGCGGCAATAATATGCCAGCGGTCCATTTAGCGCATGCGCTGGGTGGCGATTTCTTCCTTGGCTTTATTTCTGCGGTAGCGTTTGCCACCATCTTAGCGGTAGTAGCAGGCTTGACCTTGGCGGGCGCATCGGCGATTTCGCATGACTTGTACGCTAATGTGATTAATCCGAACGCGACTGAGCAAAACGAAGTACGCGTATCGCGTGTGGCGACTGTGGTGTTGGGTATTTTGGCGATTTACTTAGGTATTGCGTTCCAAAGCCAAAATATTGCGTTTATGGTGGGCTTGGCGTTCACGATTGCTGCTTCAACCACTTTCCCGGTATTGATTATGTCGATGTTTTGGAAAGATATGACAACGCGTGGCGCTGTTATCGGCGGAACCTTGGGCTTGATTTCTGCTGTTGCGATGGTGGTGATGGGGCCGGCGGTATGGGTAAAAGTGTTGGGCAATGCCGAGGCGATTGTGCCTTATTCTAACCCGGCGTTATTTACGGTGGCGATTGCGTTTGTGGGTATTTGGTTGTTCTCAAAAATCGACAATTCAGCGCGTGCTGCGATTGAGCGTGAATTGTTTGAAGCCCAGTTCATTCGTTCACAAACCGGTATCGGTGCGGAAGGTGCATCTAAACACTAAGTTGGCTTAGCGTTTTGTGCGAAATTAAGGAGGCTTCGGCCTCCTTTTTTATAGTGTCTTGCTGCTACTGGTTTAGCAGCGAGAGCGATTGTTTTAAGGAGAGGATATGTCCTATCAACAACAAATTGATTTTATTAAGGCGGTATTACCGTTCGAGCGCTTAGATCAAGCTTGGCTGTTGGAGGTCGCGCAGGCGTTGGATGTGGTGTATTTTCCTGTGGGTGAAACCATTCCGTTGGACGCAGAGGAAAATACATTTATTTATTTCGTTATTAAAGGGCGTGTGGCCGAGTGTGATTGTCGCAACGAGAGTCGTCAATGTGCAATTTATGGGCATCATGCACAATTTGGCGTAACGCCGTTGCTCGATAAACAAGTCGGTTTTGAGTATCAAGCGCTAGAAGAAACTATTTTATATCGTTTGGCGTTTTCTGTTTTTCAACGGGTGATGAAGCATAATGCCGAATTTGAAGCGTTTTACCTGCAGGATATTACGCTCAAACTGAGTGCGTTTCATCGGCAGTTGCAGGAGCAGGCGTCTAGTGAGGCGATGATGGGGGCCGTGCGGATTGCACCGTTGCATCCGCTGGTGGAAGTGTCGATGAATACCTCGATTCAAACTTGTGTTGAGCAAATGGAATCGGCCAAAACGGATGCGTGTTTAGTGCGAAATGGCGAGCAGGATGGGATTGTGACCTCATCTGATTTATTGCGCGGTTTGGCGTTGCATGGTTTTGATTTGAATAGCTGCGTCGCGGACTTGGCAAGTTTTCCGGTGATTAGCATTCAGCAGCAAGATTATTTGTTTAATGCACTGTTAAAAATGACGCGTTATGGTGTGGATCGATTGATGGTGCGCGATAAGCAGCGTTATATCGGGGTATTGCATCAAAAAGAGTTAATGAGTTTGTTTGCTAACCAATCTGGCTTAGTAATGCTGACCTTAGAGCGCGCGGCGTGTTTTGACGATTTAAAACAGGCGATGGCTCAAATTGATCGATTGGTACAAGGCTTGGCGAATAAGGGGGTCAAAACCCATTATATTGCCAAACTGGTTAATGAGTTACACCGCAAAGTGCAGGCAAAGTTATGGGACATTTTGGATAGCGCTGGCGAGTATAGCGCCACTACATTGATGGTGATGGGCAGTGAGGGGCGCTCCGAGCAAGTGGTGCGTACTGACCAAGACAATGCACTGATTGTTGATGATAAGGCGCAAATAGCAGGCCTGCTAACATTTGGCCAGCGCTATAGCGATCAGCTTATTGCGTTGGGTTTTCCGCCTTGTCCTGGGCAGATTATGTTGTCGAATCCGGCGTGGTGCTTAACGCAAAAAGCCTTTGATAAACAAGTGCGTCAGTGGTTTGAGCAGCCGAGTGCTGAGAATTATATGAATTTGGCGATTTTGTTCGATGCGCAAGTGGTGCGCGGCGATCAACAGCGTTTAACGCAGCTAAAACAACGTTTTTTGCGCGAAGTACAAGAAAATCTGGCGTTTTTGCCTCAGTTTGCACGTAGCGTACTGCAGTTTGATACGCCGATTGGGTTGTTTGGCCGTTTAATTACGCAACAAGATGCCGGGCATTCGATTGATTTGAAAAAAGGCGGTATTTTTCCGATTGTCCATGGTGTGCGTTGTTTGGCGATAGAAAAGGGCATTTTAAAAACCAATACCCATTGGCGCATTCGGGAGTTAATTAACGCGCGCGTGTTTGATGAAGGCTTTGGTGTGGAGCTGGGTGAAACGCTGAATTTTTTAAATACGTTACGCTTGCAAGCGATGCTGGCCAAACAGCAGCGTGGACTGGCGGCGGATAATCAAATCGAAACCGATAAACTGACTCATTTTCAGCAGGATTTATTGAAGGATGCGTTTGCAGTGGTGAATCAGTTTAAAAAGTTTGTTCAACATCATTTTAAGCTTGATAGGTTACTCTAATGTGGCGCAATATTCAGCAGGCCTGGTGGCAGTATCGGCTAAAAGACCCTGCGTATCAGTTTTTATTTGATTCACCCCCTGATGACGATTTAATTTGTTTTGACTGTGAAACCACTGGCTTAAATCCAAAACAAGACAGCATTATTTCACTCAGTGCGGTTAAAGTTCGCGCCTCGGCGGTACTCACTTCGCAACGGCTTAATTTAACCATTAAACCGACGGCGCAGATGAGCGCTGAATCGATTGTGGTGCATCGTTTGCGTCATGTCGATGTTGAGCAGGGTTTGGAGCCGAGTGAGGCGATGCAGCAATTTTTGACGTTTATCGGCCCGCGTCCGTTAGTCGGTTATTTTTTAGAGTTTGATGTGGCGATGGTGAATCGTCTAATTAAACCTTGGCTGGGGATTGGCTTGCCTAATCGCCAAATTGAGGTGTCGCAATTATATTATCAGCAGTTCTTTAAACCGCACGCGCCGCACCAATCTGAGAGTTTGGATTTAAGTTTTAACGCGATGTTAAAGCGGCTGGATTTGCCGCAATTAGGTCAGCATGATGCGTTTAATGACGCGTTAATGACGGCGATGATTTATCTTAAATTACGTCGTATGCGGGGCGGTTGATGGTGTTTATTAATCCGCTATAGCATAACGCGAACGTGTGTTAGTGTTGGACATCGGCTGCGTTGTGCGGATCAAACAAATCGAGGGCGGCGATGCCTAAACGGCGGATTAATAACCCTGCACTTAACCCGCTGGCGGCTTGTTGGCTTACTTTTCCAACAAGGCTTTGCCCCATTAAAGCTTCTGAAGTTTCATTCAAGGCGACTTGCAATAACATATTTTCTAAGCTGATTTTTAACAGCAGCATATTCGCCGCCCAACCGGGACGATAACCGTAAATTTGTGCTAAGCGTTTTAGTAAACTCATACTTCGCCAAACGATTAACGCCAGTTGTACACTGCTATGTGCGCTAAGCGCGGTTGCGCCGCCGAGTTTCATGCTTTCTTGGTTGATGATTTGTATAGC
>JAVETW010000076.1:0-11171 GCA_034005865.1 Thiomicrospira sp.
TGCCGAGTTATTGCCATCCGGCAAGCAGACGATTATAAAAAATCGAATTGGTTGGGCGATTACCTATTTGAAAAAAGCAGGCCTGGTGAGTTCACCGAAACACGTGCATTTTGGATGATGTTTTATGTCACAAGTTAAAGAGTGGAAATCGTTTGATGAGCAACTGGCTTTGTTAAAAAGCCGTGGGCTTGTTGTAGAAAACGATACGGCTGCGCTGAATTATCTGGAGCGAATTGGTTATTATCGTTTAAGTGGTTACTTTTACTCTTTTCGAGAGCTTGAAATTAGCCTTGAAGGTGGTTTGAGTAATAAGCGTAAGAATCGTTTTATCGCGGGAAGCCGTTTTGAGCAGGTTGCTCAGCTTTATGTTTTTGATAAACGATTAAGACTTTTGGCATTAGATGCGTTGGAACGTATTGAATTGGCGTTGCGGGTTGATATTGCTTATTTGTTGGGAGAAAGAGATATTCACGCTCACGAGAACCCCGCCTGTTTGCACGGTAATTTTGCGAAAAAAGTTCAGAAGCATACCGGTAAAACGAAGCATGAGGAGTGGTTGGAAAGGTATCACCAGTTTGTTTACCGAGCCAGACAAGAGCCTTTTGTAGCGCATTACTTAAATAGATACCAGAAGCTGCCGATTTGGGTTGCCATCGAGATTTGGGATTTTGGCGCTTTATCTAAGTTGTTTTCTGGTTTAAAGGTCGCTGATCAAGATCAAATTGCCAGCAAGTATGGGGTGGCAAGTGGTCAAGAGTTTAGTGGCTGGTTGAGAGGGTTGAACTTTGTGCGTAACGTGTCGGCTCATCACAGCCGCTTGTGGAATATTAATATTCTTGAACGTGCGCGTGTTTGGCAAGTGGATGAGTTTTGGCAAGCTCAAAATAATGCGAGACCATTTTACTATTTTTGTTTAATGCAGCATATGTTGAGTGTCATTTGTTCAAACTCATCTTGGGCAGAGCGTTTCAAGCAGTTACTAGAGACCTTTCCTGAGAATGATGCAGTTAAACTTGTTGATATAGGTGTGATCGAGGATTGGCAAGCGTCGAGTTTATGGCGCTAGAAATGAAAACCGACGCGTACACAAAAGTGAAGAGGCGTCGGGCGTATTGAGCGTAATTATCAAACGTTGGTTTTAAAAAGTAAACCTTTTATTTAGAAAACTAACAGCTGTTTTAGAAATCTAACCGTGCGATGGCCTTTCAGGCGGGCGCGTTGTGAGAGATAGAAATTTAGTTTCAAACAAAGAAGATTAAAGTTTTTGAGGTAATTATGTCGATTCCAGATTTTCAAACGGTGATGTTGCCGGTGTTAAAGTGTTTAGCTGGTAAGGATGTGGTGAGTTCGGCGCAGATTGTCGAGCAGGTGAGCGATGTGTTTCATCTAACACCGGAACAGCGTGCCGAGTTATTGCCATCCGGCAAGCAGACGATTATAAAAAATCGAATTGGTTGGGCGATTACCTATTTGAAAAAAGCAGGCCTGGTGAGTTCGCCCAAACGTGCACACATTCAACTCACCGAGTTGGGACGCTCGGTGTTGGCGCAGAATTTAGAGTCTATCAATGTACGTTTTTTAAAGCAGTTTGAGAGCTTTCGAGAATTTCATAGCGTTAAGCCGTCAACTGATAAAGAAGCCTTAGATGACAATGCAACCGAGGCTTTGCCAGATACGCCGGACGAGCAATTGCAGCAGGCGTATCAGTCGTTGAATCGCAGTTTGGCGGCGGAGTTGTTGGATAACGTTAAACAGCTTTCACCCCAGGCGTTTGAGCAGTTGGTGGTGGATTTGATGATTGGCATGGGTTACGGAGGCGCGCGTAAAGAAGCGGGGCAGGCGACCAAGCTCACCGGTGATGATGGCATCGACGGCATTATCAATGAAGATAAACTCGGATTGGATGCGATTTATCTGCAGGCCAAACGTTGGGAAAACACGGTGCATCGTCCGGAAATTGATAAGTTTATCGGTTCGTTGACGCGCCAAGGCGCGAAAAAGGGCGTGTTTATTACCACCTCAGATTTTTCGCAGGGCTCGCTAGCCTCGGTGCGTGGACTCAATTTGTCGGTGGTGTTGGTGGATGGTCAAAAATTGGCGGAATTAATGATTGAGCATAATGTCGGCGTGAGCGTGAAAGAGACGTATCAAGTCAAAACTTTGGATAGCGATTATTTTGATGGATTTTTGGGGTGATGCCGAGAGTGTGAAATAGCTTATAAGCTATATAGTCTTTAGGTTATACTGAGGTTGGTATGTGGTAAGTAGTGACGGTTGATTATTTTGATGATTGGTTTTTATCGTTAAACGCAGCCGAACAGCAAAGCATTTTGACCGCTATTTTTAAACTGCAATCGATTGGACCGTTATTAGGTCGTCCTGATGTCGATACGCTTTCAGGCGTGCATAGAGTTAAAAACCTAAACGAGATGCGGGTTCAGCATAAAGGCAAACCGTATCGTGTGTTGTTTGCTTTTGACCCTAAACGTCAAGCGGTCATGCTGTGTGGCGGAGATAAAACCGGTGATAAACGTTTTTATGACAAGATGATTCCGATTGCCGAGCGTGAATTTATTGCACATCTTGAAAAACTGGATTAGGAGAAAGTTATGGCAAAACCTTTAGCGGATTTATTGCAAAAAATCGATCCGGCGATTGTTGAAGCCGCGCAAAACCAAGCCGAAGAGGATGTGCTAGCTTGGCGTTTGGCTTATTTGCGTGAACAGTTGGCGCTTTCACAAGTTGAAATGGCGGAGCGTTTGGGTATTTCACAGCCTTCAGTGGCTAACTTAGAAAAACGAGGCCACGAGGTGAAGCTGTCTTCGCTTAAACGTTATGTGGAGGCGTTAGGCGGCAAATTGTCTTTAGATGTGCAACTTCCTGATGGGCGGCACATTGGTATTCATGTTTGAGGTAGGTATTTCAATTTTGTAGGGTCTTAAAAGCGAAAAGCCCCGATGAACCCACCGAGGCTATAACGCCGACCGAGCACCCTCGATCCATTTGTCAGCTACCTTATAGTTATTTGTTTGTTGAGCAAGAAAAAAATAGAACCATACATCTTAAATAGATTGGCTGGATGTGAGTGTTTGATGTTCAGTAGCCTATGGCGCTAGAAATGAAAACCGACGCGTACACAAAAGTGAAGAGGCGTCGGGCGTATTGAGCGTAATTATCAAACGTTCAAACGTTGGTTTTAAAAAGTAAACCTTTTATTTAGAAAACTAACAGCTGTTTTAGAAATCTAACCGTGCGATGGCCTTTCAGGCGGGCGCGTTAGCCTCGGTGCGCGGACTCAACTTGTCGGTGGTGTTGGTGGATGGTCAAAAATTGGTGGAGTTGATGATTGGTTTTTATCGCTAAACGCAGCTGAACAGCAAAGCATTTTGATCGCTATTTTTAAACTGCAAGCGATTGGACCGTTATTAGGTCGTCCTGATGTCGATACGCTTTCAGGCGTGGATACAGTTAAAAACTTAAAGGAGCTGCGGGTTCAGCATAAAGGCAAACCGTATCGTGTGTTGTTTGCTTTTGACCCTAAGCGTCAAGCGGTCATGCTGTGTGGCGGAGATAAAACCGGTGATAAACGTTTTTATGACAAGATGATTCCGATTGCCGAGCGTGAATTTATTGCACATCTTGAAAAACTGGATTAGGGGCAAATTATGGCTAAACCTTTTATTTTTCAGCTAAAACGATGGATACAAATAAGTCGCTGCAAAAATCAATGGCTTAATTCTTAAAAACTTCGTGTTCTTCGTGACCTTCGTGGTTCAAAAATGAATGATGAGCAGACACTAGGACTTCATTTGGTTTAATAATGCCAGTATTTTGTCCATTGCTAAATGCTGTTCCAGCGTGTCGGCAAGGCGGTTAAGTTGTTGTTCGCGTTGTTGGTTGAGGTCGAAGGGTTGGGCGTTTTGCAGGCCTGCCCAATGAAGTAGCGTGTGTAAGGTTTCGGCTTGGTCAAATAAGCCGTGACAATAGGTGACAAATATTTGATTATCGTCGGATACGGCGCCATCGGTGTCGCCGTTTTGCCAGTGGATCGCGGGGGCATATTGGTGAAAGTCGGTTATGCCTTGGTGAATTTCGTAGCCACAGATGGGGCTTGTTTGCAGGCCTGCTAATTGTATGATGCCGTTTCGGGTGATGAGTTGTTTTTGCGGGTAGAAAGTCGTGGTGTAATCCATTAGCGCCAAGCCTAGCATTTGAGTCTGATCAGACTCAATATGTTCCGGGTCTTTTATCAGTTTGCCGAGCATTTGCAAGCCGCCGCAAATGCCAATCAGTTTGCCGCCATAACGTAAATGTTTGTGTAAATAGGGCAACCAGGCCTGCTGTTTTAGCCAGGCTAAATCAAACGCGACACTTTTTGAACCCGGCAGAATCACTAAGTCCGCTGCCGGAATCGGCTCGTTATGTTTGACCCATTTGAAATCCACCTGCGGATGTTGAATCAATGGATCAAGGTCGGTATGGTTGGAAATATGCGGAAACAACGGACACACTACTTTTAACACCTTCTTTTCACTTTGTGTCTTCGTGTCTCTGTGGTTGGAAACGACCGCATCTTCGGCATCGAGGTGTAAGCCGTGTAAATAGGGCAACACGCCTAAAACGGCTTTGCCGGTTTCACGTTCCAGCCAATCTAATCCGTCTTGCAGTAAGGCGATATCGCCGCGAAAACGGTTAATCACAAACCCCTTAATGCGATTTCTTTCAGATGCTGACAAGCAGGCGAGGGTGCCGACAATATGCGCAAACACGCCGCCCTTGTCGATGTCGGCAATCAGAATCACCGGACAATCCACCGCTTCGGCAAAGCCCATATTGGCAATATCCCCTTCACGCAGATTGATTTCGGCAGGTGAGCCTGCACCTTCGACCAAAATAAGCGGATAGTCATTTGATAGCATTTGAAAAGAATCGAATACCGCTTGCGCGGCCTTCGGTTTATAAGCATGGTAGTCAAGGGCGTTGAGATTGCCGATCGACTGACCTTGTAGAATCACCTGCGCACCGGTATCGCTATTGGGTTTGAGCAATACCGGGTTCATGTGAACCGTGGGCGCGATATTGGCCGCTTGCGCTTGTAACGCCTGCGCCCGACCAATTTCGCCACCATCGCTGGTGACGGCGCTGTTGAGCGCCATATTTTGTGGTTTAAACGGCGCGACTTTAAAACCACGCCGTACCAACACCCGACACAATCCCGCCACTAACGTGCTTTTGCCTGCATCGGAGGTGCAGCCTTGAATCATGAGGGTGTGGGCTTGTGTCATTTACAGTTGTCCTTTTATGCCAACAAAGAATTGCATGCCACCGTTGCCGTAGACATATTTGGGGGTGAGCTTATCAGCTTGGTAGCTGGCAACCGCCGGAATATAGTCTTCGTTAAACAGGTTTTGCACTTTGGCGTACAAGTTAATGTGGGAGCTAAGTTGATAGTCTGCGGTTAAATCGGTGACAAAATACTCGCCGATTTGCGGGCCCTGTTGGTTGGCTAAGTCATAAGTTGTGCCGATATAGCGAGTTTGGATGCCAAGACGAGTTTTGTTTAAGCCGTAGAAGTCGATCGTGAGGTTGGCTTGCTGTTGTGGTCGGCGAGCAAGCCATTGTTTTGCATCGTTTTTTGCGCTTAGATGGGTGTAGTTTAGTAACAGGTCGGTATGCCAAGCATCGAAGCTTTGTTTGTAGCTGGCTTCGATGCCTTGGTAATGCGATTGGCCTTGTAAGTTGCTATAGCTCCATGCGTTACGGTCATATTCGATTTCTTGGTCGATTTTTGAGTCGAAATAGCTGAGTTCTATTCCGCGCCAACCCAGCCCCATGTCGTAGCCTTGCTTGGTTTCCGGGCGGAGTTGACCGACGCTGGTATAAGCGACTTCGGCAAGCGAGGGCGCACGATAGGCGCTGGCGATATTGGCGCGTATAAATAAATCCTCGTGGAGGAAAAATTTAGCGCCTAATGCGCCGGTGGTTTTGTCTTGGTAGGCGCTAAAACGGTCTGCACGCGCGCTCAGATTGATGATCAAGCGTTGTTCAAACAGTTGGCTGATGCTGTTGAGGCCAATGCCGTTATTATCGTAGTTGGGGCGGCTGTTAAGTTGATTTTGAAAGTCGGATTTGTCTATCGATAACGTCAGCTGATGGTCGCGATGGAGTTGGGCTTCAAGTTGGGCGCCAAATCGGTTGAGCTTACCTTGTGCATAGTCCGTTTCGCTTTGATTTTCCTGTACGAAGGCGCGTAGGGCGAGGCTCGACCAGTTGACGCGATATTGCAGTTGTTTTTGTTGGTGTTGATAGTTGGTATGAAATAGGGCGTTTGGATCGGTTGTGCCGTCCCAGTGGCTGGTGGCACGGCTTTGCCGAGCCATAAATTCGAGACGATGCCCTTTAATCGGGTTTAAACCGAGTTTAAAGCTGAGATCGGTTTGTTCAAAACCATCGGTCTCTAAATCGCGATCGGATTGGCGGTAGGGCTTGACAGCGCTAAAACCATCGCTGGTGAGTTGGTTTAAGTTGAATACAAAATCCACCTGCTGATTGCCAGCACCCAGCGTGGTCGCAAGGGTGCGCGTATTGTGACTGCCTTTTTCGGCTTTGACCATCACCTGTTGTCCGCCGCGTCGGCTAATAATGTGAATCACACCCGCGACCGCACCGCTGCCCCAAATCCCGGATTGAGGGCCTTTAACGATCTCTATGCGCTCAATATTATCGAGTTGAAGATTTTGAAAATGGGCGCCGGATACGTTCATTGGATCGTTTAGCGGCACGCCGTCGAGAAGCACTAAAATTCGTTGTGCCGACTCGCCGCGCATAAATACGCTGGTTGCACTGCCTAAGCCGCCGTTGCTGTAAGCGCTGAGGCCGGGAATGGATTTAAGTGCATCGGCGAGGGTGTGATATTGTCGGGCTTCGATGTCTTCGCGGCTGATGATTTGCATACTGGCGGTGACTGTGCGCAGGGGTTGTTCGGTGTTATTCGCCGTGACGACAATGTTGTTTAGGGAGTTTTCGGCCATGACCAGGCTAGGTGAAAGCGCCAAGAGTGCAACAAGGGGGTTTAGGCTGTAACGCGTTTTCATTAAATTCATCCTTCAATTCATAGAGTTACTATCTGTTATGAACGAAGGCAAAACGGACTTATCCTGAAGCAGAATCAGGCATTTCAAAGTTGAAAATTTTACAAGCATTCCGTATTGCCCACCGCAATCGGTTTGAAACTTTCACCAGGCCGGTATCCGGGCTGAGGAGCGGTTTCAGATGGCCTTCTCGGATCGCTCCAATGGCGTTGTCATCTGTCTTCTCCATCACCGTTGCGGGGGCAGCGTTCGATTTAAATCCGTTTGGATTTGACGAATCTTCCCGTTTAACGCGGTATTGAAACCGCGCACCTTGTGAAGCGCGTTATTGTAGGGCGTATAAAAATTAATGCAAGTCGGTGCTTATTCTGCATCCGGCTTTTTATTGCGCTGTTTTTCGGCGAGATGGTTGGCGAGTTTATACGATAACCAAAACGCGGGCGTAATCACGGCAAAGGTGAATAGGCCGCTCATTAACGCGTTTTGCCAGGTTTCGCCTTGCAGTTGCACCACCGCACCGACGACGACGCTGAGTAACGTGCCATTGCGCAGGGCGCGCTGGACGGGATTAAATAACATTATTTTTCCTTTATAAGTTGTTGTAAACATTGAAGATAGGCGACTTCATCCGGCGCTTGCTGGTATTTTTGGCTATTCCACAACGCTTCGGCTAAACAATTCATCATGTCGTGTTCTGCTTGTAATACATCGCCGTATTTTAGCGTTAATACGCGGTGTACCTGCGCAATACCGGCCGGACGGTCGGTAGCGACTTGTTCACGAATGCCTAAATGCATCCCCATGTGTAAAAATGGATTGGTTTCGCCCATTTCCGGCAGATATTCGTTTTGAATATGCTGGCGGTTTTCGAGCATTTTGTGGTATTCCGGGTGCTGTTCAATCACCTGCGCAATTTGTTGTTCCAGCGCATCCAACGTTTGATTGGAGCGGGCTTTGTGCCACACATCGGCATAATGTTGGCGCAATTTATCACGTTCTGAAGTGTACATATTTCATGTTACCTTTGGATCACATGGGCCGAGTTTAAAACCAGGCCTGCTAGTTTAGACGAGGTGGGTTACTCGACATATTTTTCTTTATCTTTGAATTCGCACAGGTCAAAAATCACACAACTGCCGCAACGCGGTTTGCGTGCCACGCAGGTGTAACGACCATGCAGAATGAGCAAATGATGCGCGTCCATCAAATGTTCTTTAGGCGTGAACTTTAGCAGCTTTTTTTCGACTTCGAGTACATCTTTGCCCGGCGCAATGTTGGTGCGATTGGACACGCGAAAAATATGCGTATCCACCGCCATTGCAATTTGACCAAACGCCGTATTCAGCACCACATTCGCGGTTTTTCGCCCTACACCGGGTAGCGCTTCCAACGCTTCACGGGTTTGCGGCACTTCGCTGTTATGCAGTTCAACCAACATCTTGCAGGTTTTAATAATGTTTTCCGCTTTGGAATTAAACAGACCGATGGTTTTAATATAACTTTTTAAACCGTCCACGCCGAGCGCGTAGATTTTCTCCGGCGTATTGGCCACCGGAAACAGTTTAGCGGTGGCGATATTCACGCCTTTATCGGTCGCCTGTGCCGACAAAATCACCGCAATCAATAACTCAAACGGCGTGCTGTAATTCAGCTCGGTTTGCGGATCAGGAATCGCCTCGGCAAGTCTGTCAAAAATCTGTTGGCGTTTGAGTGGGTTCATAATCTAGGGTGTCTTTATTTCCAGGGATTAATAAGCTCTAATCCGGGTACGAATTCAAAGTCTTTTGTATTGCGCGTGACTAAGGCAAAACGATGTGTCAGGGCTATGGCCGCAATTTGAGCATCTTCAACGCTGGTGGCCAACCCTTGTTTTCTGCGTCGAATAATTACTTCCGCGTAATGCTTGGCTGCTTGCTTGTCAAAGTCTAGGCAACGACCTTGAAAGTCGGTTTCAAACATCTCCAGCGCTTTAAGGGTCAAAGCGGTTTTGCGTTTGCCGTCGTCTAATAAGCTTAAACCCAGCAAAATCTCCGCTTGGCTTATGGATGAAATATAGAGTGCGGCTAGGTTTTGAGCGTCTAACCATTCGATGACCTTGCCGGAAGGATTGGGGCGCATAAACTCCGAAAAAACATTGGTATCAAGTAAATACATGACATTTATTTCAGCTTAATCAAAGTTTGTTACGCGCGGCGTTTGGCGTTCCGGCAGGCTAAACGCCTCGGTTGCCACGTCTTCAAACCGGGCTTTTAGTTTTGAACCGAGTCCTTTTTCAATCGGTGCGCGCTGACCAATAACCTGACGCAAAATACAACGCACTTCCTCTTCCATTGAATGACCATGTTGCGCCGCAATAATACGCAAATTGGTCTTTAAATCCTCTTCAAGATTCCGAATTGTAATACTCGCCATTCACGCCTCCTTGCAGTGCAATCAATGATTGCGCTCGATTATAACCTATTTGCACTGCTTTTCTAAAGTGTCGCCACGCCTAGCAAAAAGAGGTTTGTTGGTGTACTGTGTACACTTTTTGAGGCGGCTACTTTGAGTCTTACAGTTGAGTTTATTGAAACGTCTATATTTCACTACGCAGATACTTGACTCAAATTCTTAAAGGAGAAGTTCAAAATGACGTTATTTAATGAATTAAAAGCTTCTTTAGAGCAGGCGGTTAAGATCAGCCAAGGTGAGCTTGATGGTGCTAACGTTACGCGTTTTGAAGTGGCGGATGTTAAAGCGATTCGTGCGGAGCTAAATGTGACTCAAACCGAATTCGCAATCGCTTTGGGCACGAGTGTTGATACGGTAAAAAGTTGGGAGGCAAAGCGACGCAATCCAACCGGTTTAGCGGCTAAAGTATTAGCGGCCATTAAAGATAATCCTCATCTATACAATGAACTCGCCTCTCATTAGCGGTTACCCGTTTTGATTTTCCAAGCACCAAATACCGCTTCTTTCTCCACTCGCGCTCATTGTTTTAGTGGGCGTGTGTGAAAAAACAGTATTAACTCGTGGTTTTCACTTCAATCGGGATATTTACCAGGCCTGGTTTTTTAACTCGGGCATCGACCACGTTTTTCAGCGCAATTAATAGCCCTAAACCGATAAATGCGCCGGGTGGCAGGATGGCGAGTAGTATCGGGTTGTAGGCATCGGATAGGTGGATTGTCCAGCTTTGGGCGCTGTCGCCAAATAACAACCAGGCCTGGTCGAACAGGGTGCCGTTGCCAATCAGTTCACGTAAACCACCTAGTACCACCAAAACTGCGGTAAAACCCACGCCGATAAATAATGCGTCAACAATGGATTTGTCTAACGGGTTTTTGGAGGCGAAGGCTTCGGCGCGCGCGAGAATCGCGCAGTTGGTCACAATCAACGGAATAAAGATGCCCAAAATGCCGTGCAGGGTGTAAAAGTAGGCTTGTATGAGCATATCAATAATCGTTACTGCGCAGGCAATAATAGCGATAAAAACCGGAATACGGATTTCGCTCGGCACATAGTCGCGAATCAGTGATACCAAAATATTGGAGATCAGCAATACGGCCATCGTGGCTAAACCGAGGCCGAGTCCGTTGACGCTGTTATTGGTGACGGCCAGTAATGGGCATAAACCGAGTAGGGCGACCAGTGCTTGGTTATTGTTCCACAGGCCTTTTTGCGCGATGTCTTGATAGTCTTGCCACTTGCTTTTGTGGGTTTTGATGGTTTGATCAGTCATACAAGGCCGCTCCTTGTTGGTTGACGAAATGTAAGGTGTTGCGAACCGCGCCGACCACTGCACGCGGGGTAATGGTGGCGCCGGTAAACTGATCAAATTCGCCACGATCACGTTTCACTGCCCAGCGTTCGGCATTGTCTTCGGTCAGATTTTTGCCGTTAAAACTCAGAATCCAATCAGCTTTACGCAGTTCGATTTTATCGCCCAGGCCGGGTGTTTCGCGATGTTTAAGCACACGTACGCCGGATATGTGACCATTCGGTAACACCCCAACCAGAATATAAATATTGCCGCTATAACCATTGGGGGCGATGGTTTCAATCACCAGGCCTGCCGGTTGGTTATCAAGTCGTGCGCGG
>JAVETW010000077.1:0-11004 GCA_034005865.1 Thiomicrospira sp.
GAAGGTCAACTCACGTTTAGCAAAACCGGTTTGATTATCGGGTCGGTATTTTATTCTCTGCCTTTTGCAGTGCAACCATTAATGCACGCGTTTGAAGCCATTCCGCATCGTTTATTAGATGCCGCCGCCACCCTGCGCGCCAATGTGTTAGATCGCTTTTTCACTATCGTCATCCCCTTATCACAACGCGGATTTTTAGTCGCCGCTACCCTCACCTTTGCCCATACGGTCGGCGAGTTTGGTGTGGTGCTGATGGTCGGTGGCAATATTCCGGGCGAAACCCGCATGGTGTCGATTGATATTTTCGACCATGTTGAAGCGCTGGAGTATGACCAAGCGCATATTTTGTCGGCGATGATGTTAGTGTTTTCGTTGTTTGTGCTGATGCTGGTGTACGGTCTCAACCGTCGTTTTGGCGTAAAGGTAGGATGAAGCAATGACCATCAAACGTATGCAAGGCCAACTACAACTTAATTTAGGTCGTTTTCGTTTAGATAGCGGCCCGTTTGAGCTGATGCTTAACGGCGTGACGGTATTATTTGGCCGCTCCGGTAGCGGAAAAAGTACGTTATTGCGGGCGATAGCAGGCCTGGACAAACGTACTCGCGGCCAGCTCAGCATCGATGGCGAAGTCTGGCAAGACGGCGATAAACGCCTGCCCACGCCACAACGTCATCTGGGTTTTGTATTCCAAGATGCCGCGCTGTTTCCGCACATGAGCGTGCGCCAAAACCTGATGTATGGCGTGAAGCGTTTACCCAAAAACCACCCCCAAGCCGACTTTGACAAAATTGTGCAACGTGTTGGCATCGCCGACAAACTGGATCGAGAGGTCACGTTTTTATCCGGCGGCGAAAAACAGCGTGTGGCGATTGCACGCGCGTTACTCATGTCACCCAAACTGCTGTGCATGGACGAACCCTTGTCGGCACTCGATTGGCGCGCCAAAGCTGAATTGCTGAGTTTGATTGAAGAACTGGTCGCCGAATTTAATTTACCGGTGCTGTATATCACCCATGCACCGATTGAAGTCGAACGCTTGGCAAACCAAATCGTGTTTATGAAAGACGGTAAAATTGAAACGATAGAAACCCTGCAACAAGCCTTAGCGCGTGCCGATTCGCCGTTATTTGACGAGCAAGGCGCGGTATCGGTTTTAATCGGACAACCCGGCCTAGTGGATGGGGGATTACGTGAAATCAAACTGGGTGATGACCGACTCTACCTCAGCCAAACCAGTGAAATCCACACCCAAACCGTACGCATTCGTGTGCTGGCGCGTGATGTGAGTTTAGCCCTATCCGACCCCAAAGACTTAAGCATTATCAACCATCTGCCAGTGACCATAGATGAGCTAATTCCGCTCGATGAACATCGTTTATTAGTGCGCCTAAACCTAAGCAACCAGCAACAACTATTCGCCGAAATCACTCAAGCTTCAGCCCAACGCCTCAACCTACAACCAGGCCTGGTGGTGTATGCATTAATTAAATCGGTGGCGATGACGGAATAACACGATGACTGGATTGCAAAAACTTTGGCTGGCGACGCTACTCGGCGCACTGATTGGTCTACTCGGCGGCTTGATTGGCTTGGGTGGTGCCGAATTCCGTTTACCGATTTTGATGGCGGTGTTCAGCCTGCCCACACTGGAAGCGATTATTCTCAATAAAGCCATGAGTTTGGTGGTGGTGATCACCTCCATCTTTTCGCGTGGCTTTAGTGTACCGATGGAAAGCCTATTGCCGCATTGGTCTATCGTCGTCAATTTGCTGATCGGCTCGGTGGTTGGGGCATGGTATGCCGCCGGTTATGTGATGAAACTCGCCCCCGCGATGCTCAACCGCGTGGTGTTCGGATTGCTAATTGTGCTGGCGCTGATTATGTTTTGGGAACACTTAGTCGGTTTCGGTGAAACGGGCGCACCTTTATTTCAGCAGGCCTGGTTACAAGCCTTAGTCGGCATCTTAGCAGGCCTGGTGGTCGGCATTGTAGCCGCGGTATTGGGTGTCGCCGGTGGCGAATTATTGATTCCAATTATTGTGATTCTCTGGGGCATCGACATCAAAACCGCCGGCAGCCTGTCGTTATTGGTCAGTCTGCCCACCATGCTAGTCGGGTTTTTCCGCTACCGCCAAGCGCAAGCCTTTGATGCACTACGTCGTGAAAGGGATTTATTAATCTGGATGAGTGTCGGCTCAATCGCGGGCGCGCTCGTCGGCGGCCTGTTGCTCGGTCTGGTTCCCGCACAATGGCTAGGCTTGTTTTTAGCGATGTTGCTGCTGATTTCCGCTTGGAAAGTGTTTAAACATTAAGGCGAGCGTATGATTTATTTATCGCAACACGAGATTGACCAAATCATCTTAGAAGACACGCCACTGCACGATGAAACCTCACGCGCGTTAGGTCTGAGTCAGCAGCGCGGCATCATTGAAATTCGTGCGCGCGAAGCGGGTATTGTGTGCGGGTTGCGCATTGCCGAAAAAATGGCCGCCAGCTTAAATTTAAGCTTTGAAACAGCATTAGAGGATGGTGATGCCATTTCAGCAGGCCTGCAAATTCTAAGCGCACAAGGCTCTGCACAAAATCTGCATATTTTTTGGAAGCAAGCCTTGAATGTCATCGAGTATTTATCCGGTGTCGCCGGTTACACCCAACGCATGGTCACGCAGGCTCGCGAAATTCAACCGACCATACAAGTCGCCACCACACGCAAAGCCTTGCCTTCGGCACGCAAACTTTTGCAATACGCCGTGCTCTGCGGCGGCGGCATTATTCATCGCACCGGCCTGTCGGAAACCTTATTAGTGTTTGAACAACACCGTGCGTTTTTTCCTGAATTAAGCCTGCAAGATTTTGTACAACGCCTGCGCCAGCACTCGCCGGAAAAGCGTGTGATGCTCGAAGCAGAAACGGCGCAACAGGCGATCGAAGCCGCGCAAGCGGGCGCCGACCAACTCCAACTGGATAAATTCAGCGCCGACCAACTGCGCGAACTCGTCCCCCAACTCAAACACCACTCACCCAGCCTGGTGATTGCCGCAACAGGTGGCGTTAGACTGGAAACCGCCGCCGCTTATGCCAAAACCGGGGTCGATATCCTCATCACCTCCAGCCCCTACCACGCCAAACCCGCCGACTTTGGCGCCAAAATCACGGCTTTATCAACCCGCTAAACACAAGCGACTTAAATAACGCTTGCATTCAGGTATCGAACAAAATTCGTTTTACTCCGACATTTTTAGTGATGTCAGTTTGAGCTAAGAGGCTAATTTAAAACGCAACCCCATGGCCTAATCACCTTATACACCGTCTCAAATCTTGGATGCTTACCCGCACCAAATGACTTGTACAGGCTGTGATACCCCAGCCCTGTTTTTTCAGACAGGGTTTTCATGCCTTTTGATCGCGCCACAATCCCCAGCGCATCAATAAAAAACGCCGGATCATTTTCATCCAAAGCTGCCTGCAGGTAAGCCCTAACGTCTTCCGGCGTGGTTAAATAGTCTTCAACATTGACGTTATTGTTGTCTGTCTGTGCCATCTTTTAACCATCCTTTGCGTTTTTCAATGTCTTTTTGTTGATTCGGTTTTGCGCCAACAATCATCAGCAGGACACATTCATTATCAACTTGCTGATAGTAAACACGCCAGCCTTACCCCACATCCATTCTTAGCTCATACAGCCCACCATCAAGATGTTTAAAATCACCGCGATTGCCCATTTCTAAGCGCCTAACACGGGTAAGAATGCGGGCTTTATCACTAAGGACTTATTTGCGCGAGATTATCTAAAAAGAGAGGGCTGAGACCACCAGGCCTGGTTGTACCGGCTTGCGTTATGCAGTCACAAAAACGAACCGTGTTATAATCTGCGTTTTGCTTATTCGGCGGGTTGACCATGCTTGAGAACATTATTATTCGCGGTGCGCGAACGCATAATTTAAAGAATATTGATGTCACTTTACCGCGTGACAAGCTGATTGTGATTACCGGCCTATCCGGTTCCGGCAAGTCGTCGCTGGCGTTTGATACCATTTATGCCGAAGGCCAACGCCGCTATGTGGAATCGCTGTCGGCTTATGCGCGCCAGTTTTTATCGGTGATGGAAAAACCCGATTTAGACCATATCGAAGGTTTATCCCCCGCGATTTCGATTGAGCAAAAATCCACCTCTCACAACCCGCGTTCCACCGTCGGTACGGTCACCGAAATTTACGATTATTTGCGTTTACTTTATGCCCGCGCCGGTACGCCGCGCTGTCCGACTCATGGCGTTGATTTGGAAGCGCAAACCGTCAGTCAAATGGTGGATCGCACCTTGGCATTACCCGAAGGCACTAAATGTTTATTGGTGTCGCCGGTGGTGCGCGGGCGCAAAGGCGAACACGTCAATTTACTCGACGAACTGCAAGCGCAAGGTTTTATCCGCGCGCGCATTGACGGCAAATTGGTCGATTTAGACGGTTCGGTGACGCTGGATAAAAACAAAAAACACGATATTGAAGTGGTGATTGACCGCTTTAAGGTGCGCGAAGACCTGAAACAACGTTTGGCCGAATCGTTTGAAACCGCGCTGAAAATGTCGGACGGTATTGCGCGCGTGGTGCCGATGGACGAGGACGGTGATTTTGAATTGCTGTTTTCCGATAAGTTTTCTTGCCCGCATTGCGGTTACAGTGTGCCGGAACTCGAACCGCGGTTGTTTTCATTTAACAATCCGCATGGCGCGTGTCCGTCGTGTGACGGCTTGGGGGTAAAAGAAAGTTTTGATCCGCAACGTGTGATCACCCACCCTGAACTGAGTTTGGCCGGTGGTGCGATTCGTGGCTGGGATCGCCGCCATAAATACTATTACGATATTTTATTAGCGGTGGCGACGCATTATGGGTTTGATATGGAAACCCCGTGGGAAGCGCTCGACGATAAAGCCAAGCAGATTGTGTTATTTGGTTCGGGCAGTGAACGTCTGCCGTTACCGCACGGCAAATATTCCGAAGTGCGCCGTTTTGAAGGCGTTCTGCCGAATATGGAGCGCCGTTACACCGAAACCGACAGCAAAACCGTGCGTGACGAATTGGATAAATTCCGTGTCACCACGCCCTGTAAAACCTGTCATGGCGAACGCCTTAATGAAGCCGCGCGTCATGTGTTTGTCGCCGATATCACCCTGCCGAAACTGACGCATAAATCAGTCGGTGAGTTGTATGCGTTTTTTGATCAACTGAGCTTACCCGGCTCTAAGGGGCAAATCGCCGCGCCGATTTTAAAAGAAGTGCGTGAACGTCTGTCGTTTTTGGTGAATGTCGGTTTGAATTATCTGACGCTGGATCGCAGTGCCGATACCTTATCGGGCGGCGAAGCGCAACGGATTCGTCTCGCCAGCCAGATCGGTGCAGGACTGGTGGGTGTAATGTATGTGTTGGATGAACCGTCGATTGGCTTA
Source organism: Thiomicrospira sp. (assembly GCA_034005865.1). Taxonomy (GTDB): domain Bacteria; phylum Pseudomonadota; class Gammaproteobacteria; order Thiomicrospirales; family Thiomicrospiraceae; genus Thiomicrospira. Next base: position 5,447 of record JAVETW010000077.1, read on the forward strand.
CATCAACGCGACAACGACCGCTTATTACGCACCCTGACGCACCTGCGCGATTTGGGCAATACCGTGATTGTGGTCGAACACGATGAAGACGCCATCCGCGCCGCGGACTACGTGCTCGACATCGGCCCCGGTGCGGGCATTCACGGCGGGCGTATTATGGCGCAAGGCACGCCGGACGAAGTCAAAGCCAATCCACAATCGCTCACCGGACAATATTTAAGCGGAAAACGTCAAATCGCCATTCCAAAAGAACGCGTGAAGCCGGGCAAAAACTGGCTCAAAATTATTGGCGCAACAGGCAACAACCTTAAAAACGTCACGCTGGAAATCCCTGCAGGCCTGCTCACTTGCATTACCGGCGTATCGGGTTCGGGCAAATCGACGTTGATTAACGAAACCCTGAGCAAAATCGCCGCTAATGAACTCAATGGCGCGATGATGGAACCCGCGCCTTACGACAAAATCGAAGGCTTAAAACATTTCGATAAAGCGGTGAATATCGACCAAAGCCCGATTGGACGCACGCCGCGTTCGAATCCCGCGACCTACACCGGTTTGTTTACCCCGATACGTGAGTTATTGGCCACCACGCCGGAAGCGCGCGCACGCGGTTACAATCCGGGGCGTTTTAGTTTTAACGTTAAGGGCGGGCGTTGCGAGGCGTGCCAAGGCGATGGCGTACTCAAAGTTGAAATGCACTTTTTACCCGATGTGTATGTGCCGTGTGATGTGTGTCATGGTCAGCGCTACAACCGCGAAACCCTGCAAATTGTGTACAAGGGCAAAACCATTCATGACATTTTGGAGATGACAGTGGAAGACGCGCTGGCGTTTTTTGATGCCATTCCAGCCTTGGCACGCAAGCTGCAAACCTTGATGGACGTCGGTTTGGGTTATATCAAACTCGGCCAAAGCGCGACCACTCTGTCGGGCGGCGAAGCGCAACGGGTGAAGCTGGCAAAAGAACTGTCAAAACGCGACACCGGCAATACGCTGTATATTCTCGACGAACCGACCACTGGCCTGCATTTCCACGATATTGAACAGTTAATGCAAGTGATTTATCAACTGCGTGATCGCGGCAATACCATTGTGATTATCGAACATAATCTCGATGTGATTAAAACCGCCGACTGGGTGGTGGATCTTGGCCCCGAAGGCGGCAACGGCGGCGGTCAAATTATCGCCACTGGCACCCCGGAAGACATCGCCAATCACGCCGATTCGCATACCGGCTATTATTTGAAATCTTGGTTGAAGTGAGTGTTGGCGCATCTGACCATAACGCGCAACAGTTGTCTAACCATGGCGCTCTGATTGCGCACAAGTGTTTGACAAAACCGATTAAACGCGCATAATTAATAAGATTAATTCTCATTACAACAAGTCCACACCATGTCCAATCTGTCCCTAGATCAATGCCGACAAAACCAGACCTGTCAAGTGGTCGCGCTTCATGGCCCATTAGACACCAAGTTACAACTCGTCAACTTAGGCTTTCATACTCACAGTCATATCAAAGTGATTTTGACGCGCAGCGATTGCTTGGTGTTAAACATCGATGGCAGCCGTTTCGCCCTTGACCGCCAACTGGCGCAACAAATAGAAGTGCAGTTATTATCATGACCATTCCATCCAACAGTTCCAGCGTCAAATACCAGCCTAAAATCGCCCTAATTGGCAATCCCAACAGCGGTAAATCAACCCTGTTTAATCGCTTAACTGGCGCGCAGCAAACCACCGGAAATTGGCCGGGGGTGACGGTAGAGAAAAAAACCGGCGTCAGCCACATTGGCGAACAACGTTACGAAGTCATCGACCTGCCGGGAGTGTATAGCTTAGAAACCGCCTCGCGCTCGGGTTTGGACGAAAAAATCGCCCGCGACTTTTTAAGCTGTCAACCGCCGCAATTAGTGATTAATGTGGTCGATGCCACCCATTTAGAACGCCAGCTGTTTTTAACCGCACAGCTGTTGCACATGGGGCTGCCGATGGTGGTTGTGCTCAACCGTATGGATTTATTAGCCGAGCACAACCTCAAAATTGATTTAGATGCCTTAAGTAACAAACTCGGGTGCGCGGTCATTCCCATATCGGCCTACTACAACCAAGGTATTGATGAGCTTAAAGAACGTTTAGCAGGCCTGCTAAACCAGCGTGCCCATTTACATTTTGATTTACCCGATACCCTGCACCGCTCGGTTCACGCCCTACGCGATTTACAGCCGATGTCGAACGACTCCTGCTGGCGTACGCTACAAATGCTGATTAACCCAAGCACCGCGCCACTGGACATTCGCGAGTTCGTCACAGCGGAAAAAGCCAAACTCGAGGCGCATTATAAAGAAGACTTGGCGTTAATTGCTGCCGACTTATATTTTCAATTCGCCCACGATGCCAGCCACCTGTCCGTTCAACGGACCGACAAATTCAGCCGCAATGTCACAGATCAAATCGACCGCTGGGTGCTGCATCCGCTATGGGGGCTGCCCATCTTCTTTGCACTGATGTACTTGGTCTTTGCTCTATCGATTAACCTAGGCAATGCGTTTTTAGACTTTTTCGACCAAACGGCACAAGCGATTTTTGTTGATGGTTTTGCGCTAGTGCTACAAAACCTGCACGCCCCCGAATGGCTCATAACGCTGCTGGCTCACGGCGTTGGCGGCGGCATTCAAGTGGTCGCTTCGTTTATTCCGGTGATCGGTGCGCTGTTTTTATTGCTCTCAATTTTAGAAGCGTCCGGCTATATGCAACGCGCCGCGCTAAATATGGATCGCTTTATGCGCCGCATCGGCTTATCTGGGCAAGCGTTTATTCCGCTGGTAGTCGGCTTTGGCTGCAATATTCCGGCGGTAGCGGCGACCCGAATTTTGCCCGACCAACGTGATCGAATAATGACCGTGATGATGACCCCGTTTATGTCGTGCAGCGCGCGCCTCACCGTGTATGTGTTATTTGCCAGCGCATTTTTTGTCGAAAATGCCACGCTACTGGTGTTTTCGCTGTATTTCATCGGAATTTTAGCGGCGATACTGACCGCATTTATTTTGAAAAAAACCCTGCTACCCGGTGACGCGCCACCCTTATTACTTGAGTTGCCGAATTATCACAAACCAGCGTTAATCAATATATTGCAAAACACCCGCCACCGCCTCCACAGCTTTATTGTGAATGCTGGCAAGGTGATCGTCATAGTCGTTTTGCTGATTAACTTTTTTAACAGCCTTGGCCGCGACGGCTCGTTCGGCCACGAAAACCAAAACGATTCCGTACTCAGCATCGCCGCACAGCAAATCACGCCCTTATTCAGCCCGCTAGGCGTTAGCGAAGAAAACTGGCCGGCCACCGTCGGCTTGGTCACCGGCATTTTAGCCAAAGAGGTGGTGGTTGGCTCGCTGGATGCGCTTTATCAAGGTATGCCTGCTAACGCCACCAATACGCCGCTTAACGACGAAAGTACAGCCGAAGCCACATTTCATTTATCGCAAGCCTTGTCCGATGCCCTCGCCACTATTCCGCAAAACCTCGGCGCCATGCTAACGGGATTCATCGATCCGCTGGGTTTACACAATATACAATCCGCCTCCGACCCACAACTCGCCGCACAAAACCTAGATATTTCAGCCGATACGTTACACAAAATGACGGCCTATTTTGGCAGCGCAAGCGCCGCCTATGCCTATTTACTATTGATTTTATTGTACTTTCCCTGCGTAGCAACGCTCGGCGCGATTAAAAGCGAATTGGGAACCCGCTGGGCACTCTATAGCGGCGCGTGGAGTGTATTTTTAGGCTACACGGTGGCCGTTGGGTTTTATCAAGCAGTTCACTGGTCGCATCAGCCAGTCAGTGCCAGCCTATGGCTTGCTGGCATCGCTCTAAGCTATCTGGTCGTGTACCTGTGGCTACAACGCATCGGAGCTCAGCAAACGACCGCGAGCCAAACAGCATGATTTTACTGGAACTCAAACGCTATATTCGCCAACATCGCCAAGTCGCGGCACAACAACTGCTACACCGCTTTGACATTAGCCATGACACGCTAGAAGGTTTAATCGCACCGTTATTGCAACAGGGACATGTGTATCGCCAGCGCAGTGCAAGCGGCTGCGACGCGAACTGTCATAGCGGCTGTCGCCGCGTGCAAGAAGGTGAGGTTTACTATTGGAGCGAACGCCCCTTAATTCCGCTAAACCTCACTTGATCGAGCGTCTGCTGCAACGACTGATCAATTAAGCTTGGGGGAATCTCAAAACGGGTTTGGGTTTGGGTTTGGGTTTGGGTTTGGCCAAAACGCTTGATGCGAACAACGCTCGGCAAAAACCAATGACGGCATTTTAAAAACGTCGCGTCTTCATGGTACAAAAATGAAGGCTCAACCGACCCTAGTCCGAAGCCACAACACAGTTTCGGCCGTCTGCTTTCGCTTGATACAAGTTTTTATCCGCGCGTAACAAACTTTGCTCGAAATGACTGTCCTGCGCTTGATAACAGGCCACGCCGATACTCACCGTCAGCGTGAGGGTTTCGCCTTCATACTCCGTCATCGAGCGGGCTACCGCCTCACGCAAACGCTCAGCAAGCAATGCGGCCTCTTTCACCCCGGTTTTAGGCAATAACACGGCAAACTCCTCACCGCCTAAACGTCCCACCACATCCACTTTGCGCACAACCGCCTGCATCACTTGCGCAAGATGTACCAACACCGCATCGCCAGCCGCATGACCAAAGGCATCATTAATATGTTTAAAGCGATCAGCATCGACCATTAACACACTAAACACCTCGCTATAACGTTGCGCGCGTTGAAACTCCAAATCGCCCGCGTGCATAAAGTAACGTCGATTCCACAATCCGCTCAGCTCATCACGCGTCGCCAACGCCTGCAGTCGATGCTCAAGTTGTTTACGCTCAGTAATATCCTGTTGAAACCCATTCCACACCCAATCGCCCGTACGGGTCTGGTGCGGCTCACCATCCTCAATGCGCATCCAGCGTATTTCGCCGTCCAAAACAAAACGCCCTTCCCAAACAAACGCGGTTTTGTCTAACCAAGCCTGCTGTTGCAAACGCAAGAAATCATCAACATCATCAGGGTGAACGTGCTTAAACGCCAGCACATCGCCAGCCGAGTCCACTCCGTTCAAAGTCAAAAACAAAGCGTTACAGTAATCAAACCGTTTTTCCCCTAACGCGGTTAAGCGAAAAATATACAACCCTAAGGGCACTTGCGCAGCAAAGTTTTGATATTGCTGATTCAGGCGCTGCAGGGCCTTTTCATAATTACGGCGCGAAAACGCATTGCTAAACGTTTCAGCGGCCACCTGCAACAAAATAATTTTATCCTCCGGCCAAGCATGCGCGCGGCGCACGCTGTCGATGCCGATAAAACCGGTAATTTGGTTATGCTCCACCATCGCAATAATCAGCAGCGATTGAATACCCTGCGCCTCTAAATAAGCGCGCTCATCGCTTTGCGGCTGCCCCATCTGCGCCACGCACGGCAAATGAATCACCTGGTTTTGTTCTAACTGACCGATTAACCAAGGGAAATC
>JAVETW010000127.1:0-2721 GCA_034005865.1 Thiomicrospira sp.
ACGCATCGTTATCGCCGTGAATATAAACATAAATATAACCGTCGGTTTCGTCTTGCGGACGCACATCGTTTTCAACGCGGCAGAAGGTTGCGCGCCGCAGCGGTAAACTCGATCCGGTTTCAAGGTTGAGCAGACGAGGTAAAACCCGACCATAACCGGATGCGTCAATGACTTTTTTAGCCTGATAGGTTTCAAGTTCACCTTGTTTTGTTTTCACCGTCACCTGAATGCTGTGCGGATTAAAATCAATCACTTCGCTTTCAAACTCAACATCGACACCCAGACGCTGCGCTTCTAACAGTAATTCGTGGTCAAACACTTCGCGCTTTACTTGAAACGAACTGTTGTGTTTTTCGCCCAGATTATTGGCAAAGTGAAAGATTTCTTTGTGTTGTTGCTCATCCTCGAATGCGACCCCTCCCTTAAACTGAAAGTTCGCGTCTTCAATACGCGTTAGCATATTCGCCTGCTCTAACAAATGGTTGCAACGCGGTAACAGCGATTCACCAATCACAAAGCGCGGAAAAACTTGCCGCTCGACCAGTTTAACTTTAAATCCGGCTTGTACCAATTTGGCACCGGCTATTGCGCCCGCCGGTCCGCCGCCGATGATAAATACATCACATTGTTTCACGTTCGTTCCTTTACGTTTTTTAGGATAAGGGGCGATGGCTTAACATTTAAAAACATCGTGCCTTCGTGGTTTAAGAGTCCTTTGCACTAACCGTTTAATCGTGTCATGCGCTTAGCAAGGATTTCTAAGTATTCAAACGCACAACTTTAGCAGAAAAGGTCGCGGTACAGAGCGCTTTCCGCTAAAATCCTCTCTAATTTTACATTTGGTCAAGCGAGCTTTTGTGACAGTCATTTCCGCACGCGATATTCGGTTTCAATATACGGCGACCGCTCCGGTATTGCAGGCAATTAATCTTGCACTGGATACGGGACAAACGTTGGGATTATTGGGCGCGAACGGCGCAGGAAAAAGCACGTTGATTGCACTAATGACCGGACGATTGGCGTTGCAACAGGGGGAATTAACCCTGTGGGGCATGGATTTTAAGCATCGTCGAAATGATTTGCTCAAGCGCATCGCCCTAGTGCCGCAAGGTTATGCGTTTTATCCGAGCTTGAGCGTGTATGAAAATATGCAATTTTTTGCGCAGTTACGCGTTGATCTGGATGCTTGGCGACCACGCGTTGAGGCGGCGTTGGATTTCTGTCAATTAACCCCACATCGACATCAGCGTGCGCAACAGTTATCGGGAGGCCTCAAGCGCCGACTGAATTTAGCGATTGGCTTGGTTAATCGCCCTCAGTTATTGTTTTTGGATGAACCGACGGTGGGTATTGATCCGATTTCGAAAGATTTTATTTTAAAAGCCATTGAAGAACTCAAGCAGCAAGGCTTGACGCTGGTATATACCTCTCATCACATGGAGGAAGTTGATCGTTTATGCGATCAGGTTGCCATTTTAGATCAGGGACGCATTTTGTATCAAGGCCGTTTAACCTCGTTAAGTGCGCAGCTTGGGCAGGCGATTCGTGCGCGCGTCAGCTTTGATGCCGCGCCGTCCGCCGCTTGGTTGGCTTGGTTGACGCAAGTGGGTTTAACCTATCGTGCGCCCTGGGTTGAAGGCAAATTGACCTGTTCGCCGGATGCGTTTTTAGCGGAATTTCAAGCCGGTGTTCATCAACAGCAAGGCCGGATTACGGAATGTTATATCGGTCCGATGAGTATGGAGGCGGCGTTTTTTGAAATGTTGGCAAACGCGCCGGAGCAGGTGGCTTGTGCTTAGCGTATTACTTGTAAAAGAAGGGCGTTTGTTATGGCGCGATCCTTATGCCTTGCTGGTGCTGTTTGTGATGCCGGTGGTGTTTGTTTTGATTATGTCGCTGAGCTTGCAACAGGCTTTTTCACAGCAAGGCGCTCAGGCGGTCAAAAGCGCCAATTTACCGGTTTATATGCAGTTTGAAACCGACTTTCCACCACGTTGGCAAGCTTTGCTATCGCAATTAAACGGCTTCGATGTTGAGCTTGTCGATGTGCAACAATCCGTTACGCAGTTGCAAAATCAAGTGTTGCAGGGCGAAAAAATGGCGCTGATTCGCTTGCCGCGCTCAATGGTTTCGCATGTGTTGGCCGACGAACCCTGGAGCGAACCGGTTGTGTTTGAGTTTTCGCCGACCGCGCCGGCCTATGTGCATACGTTATTGGAAGCGGCGTTTATGAAGGCGCTGACGGAAATACAGTTTTCGGTATCGCAAGCGCGACAAAATCCCGGTTTGGGGGTGAGTGTTTCACTTAGTGCGTTATGGGGCGAACAGGCTTTGGTCAAAACAACCTTGTCGAAGTCGGCTGACAGCGCAACCCCGACATCGGTGCAGCAAAGTGTTCCCGCTTGGTTGGTGTTTGCGATGTTTTTTATTGTGATTCCCTTGGCTTCAACGCTACTCATTGAAATGGATCAGGGAACTTTGGCGCGATTACATACCTATCCGCTGCCGGTTTGGATGTTACTTTTGGGTAAATTGATTCCGTATTTAGGCGTGAACTTTGTGCAAGCATTATTGATGTTTGCTACCGGTATTTGGTTAGTGCCTTTATTCGGCGGCGAGGCGTTGCAATTAAATAGCCAGGCCTGGTTATTGTTGCCGACCTTGCTGTGTGTCAGTTTGGCGGCGATTAGTTTTGCATTATTGATTGCGGTGTCGGTCAGA
>JAVETW010000128.1:0-1420 GCA_034005865.1 Thiomicrospira sp.
ATAATAGTGAAGTAGCAGCGCCGGCATTTTACAGCGTTGTGCTCGACGACTATCAGGTGCAGGCCGAGCTAACCGCCACCACGCGCGTAGGGTTTCATCGTTACACTTTTCCAAAAACTGATGAGGCACACATCATCCTCGATCTGCGTCATGGCATCTATAATTATGAAGGGAAAAATGTATGGACTTTTGTGCGCATCGAAAACGATTCGCTCATCACCGGCTACCGCCAAACCAATGGCTGGGCGCGTACCCGCACGGTTTATTTTGCTATGGCCTTTAATAAAAGTTTTAAAAATTATGGCCACAAAAAATATGACAAGAGCATCTACCGCGGCTTCTGGCGCAAATTCGACGAGGAGCATAATTTCCCCGAAATGGCCGGCCACGACATCACGGCTTATTTCGATTTTACTATAATGGATGGAGTACCGTTGCTCGTCAAGGTAGCGCTATCGTCGGTAAGCACGCAGGGAGCTTTGGCAAATATGAGGGCCGAAGTTCCGGGGTGGGATTTTAATAAAGTAAAAAAAGAAAGTCAGCAGCTTTGGAATGATGAGTTGTCACGAATTCAGGTCGAAACACTTACCGAATCCGATAAGCGCGTTTTTTACACCGCGCTCTATCATGCATTTCTTACGCCCACCATTTACGAAGATGTGGATGGGCAATACCGCGGCCTCGATCAAAACGTGCATACTTCTGACGGATTTACCAACTACACTATTTTCTCGTTGTGGGATACCTATCGCGCGCTGCATCCGCTCTTCAACCTGATACAACCTGCCCGCAACGCCGACATGGTGAGCAGCATGCTGGTGCATCAGCAGCAAAGCCCGCACAAGATGTTGCCGGTGTGGTCGCATTACGCCAACGAAAACTGGTGCATGATCGGCTATCACAGCGTTTCGGTGATTGCCGACGCGGTGGCCAAAGGCGTTTACACCAAGAATCTTCCTGATGCCCTTGCGGCCTGCATTTCCACAGCGACCTACCAAAAGTACGACGGCCTCGGCGAATATATGGAGCTTGGCTATGTGCCAGAAGATGGCAACGGCAGCTCGGTAAGCAAAACTTTGGAATATGCTTACGACGACTGGTGCATTGCTCAGGTGGCGCTTGCGGCAGACGATAATGACGCTTACGCTAAATATAGCCGGCGTGCTGCAAACTACCAAAACGTGTTCGACAGCACGTCGCGGTTTATGCGGCCGCGGCTCTCCGATGGTTCCTTTCGTCCCGACTTCGATCCGCTCGACACGCATGGCCAAGGTTTTATAGAAGGCAATGCCTGGAATTACGGATTGTACGTGCCGCAAAACCCTGAATGGCTTGTGCATAAATTTGGTGGCGCCGCCGCATTTGCCGCCATGCTCGACTCGCTTTACACCTTGCAGCTTTCCGACGAACACATAGCCGC
>JAVETW010000128.1:1430-2691 GCA_034005865.1 Thiomicrospira sp.
TAGCCGCCAACGAAGACATCACCCGCGATGGCATCATCGGGTTGTATGTGCATGGCAACGAGCCGGGACATCATATTCCGTATCTATACAACTTCGCCGGACAACCCTGGAAAACCCAGCAGCGTGTGCGCATGATTTGCGAAACGATGTACGCCGATGCTCCCGACGGCCTTTGCGGCAACGACGACTGCGGCCAGATGTCGGCCTGGTATATTTTCTCGGCGCTGGGATTTTATCCGCTCTGCCCCGGCTCTGACGCGTATGAGATCGGCAGCCCAACAGTGAAAGAAGCTACCGTGCAGGTGGGTGGTGGGAGAACTTTAAAAATCATTACCGAAAACCAAAGCCCCGAAAATGTGTATGTAAAAGAGGTGTGGCTCAACGACCGGCAAATCGACGATTTAAAACTCCGGCATCAGCAACTGGCGGCGGGTGGTACCTTAAAATTCGTGATGGCGGGGAAGAGATAGTTGGAAAATATCGTTTTTGCTTTATCACGTAGTCCAGGCGTTTACACCTGGACTACGTGATAAAAAGTTTGTAAATCCGTCACTCCGCCTCTACCACAATCTCATCAGCGAAAATCCAGGCGGGGTCGCCGGCGCCTTTGTGCCAGGCGGGGCATTGCCCGATGTTGTGCGCCACCACTTTAATATACCGGCCTTTTGTACCATTGGTCTTTGCTGCGAAGTCGGTGGTTTGCGGTTCCCAATCAGTGGCTTCCACCGGCGTTTCTACTTTGGCTATCAAACGCCAACTCCTGCCATCCGTTGAAGAATAGAAATCCACTTGCTGTGGCATAAAAATCCATGCGTTAATATCTTGCAAAAAACCCATCGAAATGGATTGGATGTTTTGCGATTTTCCCAAATCAACAATGGCTTCAAGGTCTACGCCGTAGTAGCCCTGCCACCGCCCGGTGCGGAAGTCGGCGCCACCGCGTTGGTAGTCGATCAGCGCCATGTCGCCCCCGGCATTGTACTGATTGGCATAAGCCGACTTAAGGGTAATGGTGCGTCCTTTCTCAATTTTCATCATGCGCGAGATAGTTGCATAACTTCTCATTTTCCCTTTAGCTTCAGCGTAGGCGCGCAAGATGGTGTTTTCGCTTACGCGGAAAGGTGTTTCATATTTCTTCATTTTCCATGTGGTATCGGTGCTGAAATAAATAACAGCGGTAGTGTCGGCGCAGCCCAAAGCCACCTGCTGTGCATCGTAAAACACACTGGTGCCTTCTGCAATAAAAGGTACCGGGGTAATC
>JAVETW010000078.1:0-10813 GCA_034005865.1 Thiomicrospira sp.
GGTATAACCTTGGCTTTTTTTGGCTTGTCCGGCATTTGATAGGTCTTTTCGAGTTCATCAAAAAAATCCTTAACTCTTTGTCTGAAAGCCTCGGCAATTTCCGGGGGATATGTTTCCTGTATATCAATTTCACGTTTTTTTGGCATTTAATTTAATCCTGTTTAGTGGTTTTTTGTAAATGTATACAAGGCTTGCATTGTCAATTTCCCAACCCCATCCTGTTTTACTGCACAGTGTATCAAGGGATTTTTTGAGTGTTTGGGTAAAGCTTCTTAATTCGCTTGTTTCGCTTCCACATAGTTTATACAGGGTTTCAATCTTATAGGGGTAAGGATTTGCATGACTTGCATAAAAGCCGTGTAGCCATTGCGCCAACTGCATACCGTTTAGCTTATGGCGTATCTCCCAATCGAGTAGCGTAAACTGGTCCGAACCGTAAAGAACCTTAAGTTTAGGGTTGATCTCTACAACCCACTCATGCGTTTCTTCGTCCTTGAAAGCATCATGTATCAACCCCCCGATATAGGTATATCGGCCTTGAGTCGCTTCAACCGTGCCTGATCTTAGCCTAACAATCTGCTTGTGAAGCAACTCTCGGTTTTTGCCTGTATCTGTCTTACCCATGAGTTTTAGTAGCGCGTAAGCTGTAAATCGGCACTGTGTTCCAAGCTCTTGCTCTCTTACGATGTGTAAAACACTTTCCCATACATCAAGGTCGTTTTGGTCAAGTCTTTGCCCTGTGTACTTAATCGAAACACCATCGACCGAGGACAACTGTTCTGCGTCTAAAAACCTCCTGCGCCCTTTAGCAACGGCACCAAACAAGGCGGAGCGCAAAAAGCCATTTGGCACTGCGCGCACTGCTTCAGGCCATATTGGTAAATGTACAGATTTTGCGGCTGGTGTTTGCACCGGTTCGGGTTCGGTTGCCGGCTCATGGGTTACGCTTTGCCGTGCTTCTGCTTTTTCTTGCACCCGTGCAAGCATGTCTTTAAAAGGGTTTTCTAGTTCCATTTTTCACCTCGTTACACTGTAACCAAATCAAGCAATCCCCAAAAAAACAGTCAAAACTCGGTCAATCTCTCTGAGCGTGCGGTCATCAACACGACCAAAGCACTTTCCAACCTTCTCAGCCGGTGCGGTGTAGGGCTTGTCCACCATGATTTGCGACACCTTAACCAGTTTGTTTTCTTCACTCGGTTCAAGGTTAATCCGAAAATTCGATACATTTTCCCGCACGTCTGATGTAAGCGGCAAAAGCACAATCGATGGGTGCTCGCTGAACAGATCCGATTGAATCACAACGGCTGGGCGTGGCTTGCCATAATCACCAGCAGGCGCAATGGTCACCAAATCCCCCCTCATGCTTCCCACCCCGAAAAATCTTGCACGGACTCGATAAACCCTAGAATTTCGCGCTCCTGCGGATCATTACGCAAAGAAAGGGATTGCTTCCGACACTCCTCTCTAAACGCTTCTCTACGAGTATCAGGAACCCATATCTGCACAGGTCGAAAACCTGCGGCTCTCAATTCGCTTCGGTGTTTTTGAACACGTTGAGTAACGCCAGCCATACTTACCTCCTAAAAATTAGTTTCATGCAACATGGTACACTAAAAATCCGAATGGTGGATAGCCAACTTTTCTTTCCGGCTTCCTTTCACCTTGCGAACCTGTTCGAGTTTCTCATTCACACTCTCAATTTCCTCATCCGTTACCGTGTTACGCCACGCCTCATGCGTGTCATTGATTAACCTTTCCAGCATGGCTTTCTGTGTCAAACCATGCGCCACCGCCAATGCGTCCAAGTTATATACCACTTCCCAGTCAAGTCGCACATCAACGCGCGCTGTTTGTGAACGATTGCGTTCTCTGTATTCGCGCTGGCGTTGTGCGTTGGTTTTTGAAACCGGCTTGATCTCAAGCTCCGCTGTTGCTGTGTCGTTTACGTCTTTCATTTTTCAACCTCCGTTATCGTGTAATATGGTTTTATTATAATTGTTACCGTGTAACAAAACAAGCTTTTTTCGATATTTTTAATGCGCAAAAATCGGGGTGTCCAAATTTGGACACCCCATAACACTGGCGTGACGGCCAACGACAATACACCAACAAAAAAACGTAACATTCGCCCTTTTCGGAAAACACACCTTCTTAGTGAGCAAATAGCCAGCGTAGCAATGACGCACAAAACTTCGTTTTATGGTACATTGCGCTGGTTAGGGGGAACCCCTAAAACCCCTTGGCACCTAGGAGGCGGCACTAAAAACTTCCTGCGTCCTTTAGCAACAGCTCCAAACAAGGCGGAGCGCAAAAAGTCATTTGGCACTGCGCGCACTGCTTCAGGCCATAGCGGCAACTGCACAACCTTTGCCCGTGCTGATGCTTGCACCGGTTCGGGTTCGGTTGCCGGCTCATGGGTTACGCTTTGCCGTGCTGATGCTTTTTCTTGCACCCGTGCAAGCATGTCCTTAAAAGGGTTTTCTAGTTCCATTTTTCACCTCGTTACACTGTAACCAAATCAAACAATCCCCAAAAAAACAGTCAAAACTCGGTCAATCTCTCTGAGCGTGCGGTCATCAACACGACCAAAGCACTTTCCAACCTTCTCGGCTGGCGCTGTGTATGGCTTGTCCACCATGATTTGCGACACCTTCGACAATTGATTTTCTTCATTCGGCTCAAGGGTGATCCGAAAATTCGATACATTTTCGCGCACATCAGACGTAAGCGGCAAAAGCACAATCGAAGGATGTTCGCTGAACAGATCCGACTGTATCACAACCGCTGGGCGTGGCTTGCCGTAATCGCCCGCTGGCGCAATGGTCACCAAGTCCCCCCTCATGCTTCCCATCCGGAAAAATCTTGAACGGATTCGATAAACCCTAAAATTTCGTGCTCCTGAGGGTCGTCGCGCAAAGAAAGGGATTGCTTCCTGCATTCTTCTTTAAACGATTCTCTACGAGTATCAGGAACCCATATCTGCACAGGGCGAAACCCTGCGGCTCTTAATTCACTACGATGCTTTTGAACACGTTGAGTAACCCCCGCCATAAAACCTCCTAAAATATAGTTTCATGTAACATGATATATGAAAACATTAATTTCGGCTATTCTTTTCATCAACAAACGCACTGAAAGCCTTTGAGCCGATCTGATCAATCCACTCACTATGTGCCTTCAAAATCATTTTCTCTAAAAACTCTTTCTTTGTTACCGTGTAATATTCCGCCATATCCTCAAGCATTCTATTCGCGCTAAAGTCGATACGCATATCGATTCGCGCGAGTTCTTTGCGTGCTCTCTCGCGGTATTCGCGCTGGCGTTGCGCGTTACTTTTTGGCGCTGGCTTGATTTCAAGTTCAGTTGTTTTTGTGTCGTTTACGTCTTTCATTTTTCAACCTCCGTTATCGTGTAATATGGTTTTATTATAATTGTTACCGTGTAACAAAACAAGCGAATTTTTAAAATTTTTTCTTATCACTTAAAGGGAGAAGAAAAAATTTCGTCTCTAAATCTTGGTCACTCCTTTGTCCTGTAGGAGGAGAAAAACGCTCCGCAAAATGGTGGTTTTTTCGGCGGTGTGTTGTAGATGGCGTTATATGATTGGCGGTTTTAATTTTGGATGTTGGCAGTTCGGTAGATTGCGTTTAAAGATGTTCCAGTGTCAGGGGCGGTTTCGGTCACTTTTTGAGTGCCGCTGACACCAGTGAGTACACCTGACGCAAAAAAGTGCGGGAGCACTTTTTGAGTTTTGGTGTACGAGAGTGAGCAACGCGAACGGGCTTTGGCTTTTGGCTTTTGCTTTTTTCCCAAACCCGACTTCTTCAAAGCCAGGTTTGGGAAGCGTGCAAACGCTTCCGGCATTTACTCTTGAATGTCACTTTAAAAATTGTTGAGCACTTACTTTTAGCGAGTAAGTGCGCCAACACTTACTTGCCCCCGGGCGTGGACGCCAATCCATGTCTTTTACTTTGCTGAAGCCGCATGCCTTTAATCGGGCTGGTGCGGCTACGCGGGGGGCTGATGGCTGCAATGCCATCTTCTACCCATTCCCTTTGGGGTGTTGGGCGACTAGGAAACGGGAGTGCAGGTGACTGCATAAACCCTGATACATGTGTAAGCGGTGAAAATCCGTTCGTGGGATGAGCTGGAAAGCGCATGACGCGGGGCAACTGGTGGGCTGCTGAGCCATGCGAAAGTATGGAGGGCTACGGGGAAAGAACCTTGAGTGGCTGGTACTTAACGAAGGTTAAGATCGCTGTATAGCTTAAGCCAGTAATTGCGGTCAAGAGGTCGCATTTGCCAGATCTAGAGCCATTGCTATCCGCTGGGATAGAAGCTTGTAGTGTGATGAAATCATGCACCCAGTACCACACGCACTCGGAACATCAGCGGTGGGAAACTCCAAGCAATTGGGGGTAGGCGTATGCTAGGGATAAGGTGACATGGTGAGCACGGTGGCGCGAAAATCGAAACGTGTATCTAACTAGGGAAGCGCTGACTGCGGTCTTGGGTGGCACTAAGGCAATCGTAAAAGCGTGGGAGACTCGGTGAGTAGGTTTGCAAATAGCAATAGTGATTAGGCGATACAGGCGAAGCCTAATCATGAACGAAAGCTGGGGGCGAAGTAGTAGGGCAGTAAGTGTTAATTAATCGGTTGCGATGTCTTGGCGGACTAGCAACCACAACAACAATTTTAAAGGAGCAAAAGGGCGTTATGGTGTAACGGGAAAACACAGGCTGACAGTGCCTAACTGTCAAAAGTCACGACCTAGGAAATCGTGGCTTAGGGAGACCTTGTGACGTCATAAAAAGCACAATCCAACCCACGCTAATGCGTGGGTTTTTTACGAATTCGCTACAAATACAGGGCTTTTCAATGCTAATCACAACACAAACAGGCTTTTTGCGTGCAATCCAGCAAGCGGCAGGAAATGGTTACTGGCACTACACGCAAGGCACGATACACTGCAATGAGGTGCTTGGCTTTGTTAGCCAAAAAAAAGCCTACAATCCAAACCAAGCACCGCAACAAGCATGGCGTGACGGCAAGCGCGGCAAAGCGCGCGCAAAGCTGTTTATGTACCCAAACGGCTTAGATACGCTAGTTTGGGTATTGATGGCAACAGATGGCGCTGGCGATGTGCGCAACGAGTGCATCAAGGATTTAAGGCTAAAGCGTGACCGTGTAACGATTGGAAGCTATAAACTGATTCAGAAGCCCACGAAAGGCGGGAAGCAGTCCTTTACATGGGGCTTAGCGCAAGAAGCAACCGAGTACTACATAGACACACTTAAGCAAGCCGTGAGAACCAAGCAAGACTTCAAGATTCGGCAAAAAATCGCGGATATTGAAGCATTGAGCAGTTTTTCGGGAGTCCGTGAAGTCAGAAAACGTCTACAAAGCGTCCTAAAAACCGAATCACGCCGAGTTTTTGGTGACACCCTTACCCAACCCTATCTTTTAAAAAATCTCTTTGTGAGGGCGGTTAAAATTGATTCTGTTGTTAATCTTGGTCACTTTGTGTCCGAGATGTATGAAAAAAACCGTGATTTGTATGAACAGCTTGCAAGTTACAGGCGCAACAAAAAAAGGCGCGGCACAAGCAAGCCCAAGCCTATAGAACTACCACAAGCCGTTGAGGTTGGATCAATTCCCAAGGTGGATGAAAAACAAAAGCCAAGCTGGATCAAGAAGCTTTTAAGCTGAGCGAAGCGAAGGGAGCGCGAAGCGCGGGAGCATTGCACCTGCCGCTAGTGAACGCCCGTTTGCTCTTTTTCGCTACACTGTCACCAAAAGCCAATCCGCCACCACATCGCCCTCCAAAGCCAGCGCCGAAGGCGCAATGTTACCAACCAGTAAAGCAGATCAGGAGAAAACCAAAGCTTGGCCGCGACAGCGCCATGAAGTGCCGAAGGCACGCCTTTGGGAGCGAAGCGACCTGCAAGCGATAGCGCGCAAGGAGCCGAAGGCGACTGAAGGGGGGGTTCCAAAGGGGGCGATTGCCCCCTTTCTTAAAGCGCCTTTTGGGCGCTTCCTAGCGGGCTTGAAAAGCCCGTTCGCGCGCACGCGCTGATTAAAAAAGGATTAAAAGAGGATTAGGCTCGTTTTCGCCCAACGCTGAAACCCAGCACTGGCGCGGGTTTGCGGCCTGTTCGGCCTGTGGATAGCCTACCTGCTGGAACGGTATCGCCTACCTGCTGGAACGGTATCGCCTACCTGCTGGAACGGTATCGCCTACCTGCTGGAACGGTATCGCCTACCTGCTGGAACGGTATCCGGCATCTGCTGGAACGGTATCGCCTACCTGCTGGAACGGTATCAGGTGCGAGGCTTCCGGCGCTGCACTGCCTTCTTGGCCAAGTGCCGCCGCTGCGCCCCTTGGGCCTTCTTTTCGACGTGTACCAGGTCACCGCGAATCTCGTAGCTGAACCCCTCGCCGTGGGCCGCGCAGGCCTCGGCTACGGCGTCCAGCGCCTGCCGCAGCGTCTGGGCGAACTTCCACATTTCGCCCGCCTCGCTGCCGCAGAGCCGGTGCAGCGTCTCGATCTTGAGCGGGAACGGCTTGGCATGGCTGGCATAGAAGCCATGCAGCCACTGCGCGAGCTGGTGGCCGTCCAGCGCATGGCGCACCGCCCATTCGATCTGCGTGAACTGGTCGGCTCCGTACAAGGCCCGCAGCTTGGGGTTCAGCACGATCACCCATTCCTGCGTTTCCTCGTCCTTGTAGGCTTCATCGACCAGCCCGCCGATGAAGCTGTACCGGCCTTGCTTCATGCGGATGGCGTTGGCCCGCAGCCGCTCGATGCGCGTTTGCAGGGTCGCCCGGTTCTTGCCGGTGTCGCTCTTGCCCATGAGCTTTAGCAGAGCGTAGGACGTGACGCGGCACTGGCTGCCCAGCTCCTGAAGGCGCACGGCGTGCAGCACGCTTTCGTACACGTCGAGGTCGCCTTGGTCGAGGCGTTCGCCCGTGTAGTGGATCTCGATGCCATCGAGCGCGGCGAGGTGTTCGCCCTTCACGAAGCGCCGCCGCCCCTTGCGGATCGCGCCGAACAGGGCCGACCGTAGAAAGCCGTTCGGCACGGCCCGGACAGGCTCCGGCCATAGCGGCAACTGCACAACCTTTGCCCGTGCTGATGCTTGCACCGGTTCGGGTTCGGTTGCCGGCTCATGGGTTACGCTTTGCCGTGCTGATGCTTTTTCTTGCACCCGTGCAAGCATGTCCTTAAAAGGGTTTTCTAGTTCCATTTTTCACCTCGTTACACTGTAACCAAATCAAACAATCCCCAAAAAAACAGTCAAAACTCGGTCAATCTCTCTGAGCGTGCGGTCATCAACACGACCAAAGCACTTTCCAACCTTCTCGGCTGGCGCTGTGTATGGCTTGTCCACCATGATTTGCGACACCTTCGACAATTGATTTTCTTCATTCGGCTCAAGGGTGATCCGAAAATTCGATACATTTTCGCGCACATCAGACGTAAGCGGCAAAAGCACAATCGAAGGATGTTCGCTGAACAGATCCGACTGTATCACAACCGCTGGGCGTGGCTTGCCGTAATCGCCCGCTGGCGCAATGGTCACCAAGTCCCCCCTCATGCTTCCCATCCGGAAAAATCTTGAACGGATTCGATAAACCCTAAAATTTCGTGCTCCTGAGGGTCGTCGCGCAAAGAAAGGGATTGCTTCCTGCATTCTTCTTTAAACGATTCTCTACGAGTATCAGGAACCCATATCTGCACAGGGCGAAACCCTGCGGCTCTTAATTCACTACGATGCTTTTGAACACGTTGAGTAACCCCCGCCATAAAACCTCCTAAAATATAGTTTCATGTAACATGATATATGAAAACATTAATTTCGGCTATTCTTTTCATCAACAAACGCACTGAAAGCCTTTGAGCCGATCTGATCAATCCACTCACTATGTGCCTTCAAAATCATTTTCTCTAAAAACTCTTTCTTTGTTACCGTGTAATATTCCGCCATATCCTCAAGCATTCTATTCGCGCTAAAGTCGATACGCATATCGATTCGCGCGAGTTCTTTGCGTGCTCTCTCGCGGTATTCGCGCTGGCGTTGCGCGTTACTTTTTGGCGCTGGCTTGATTTCAAGTTCAGTTGTTTTTGTGTCGTTTACGTCTTTCATTTTTCAACCTCCGTTATCGTGTAATATGGTTTTATTATAATTGTTACCGTGTAACAAAACAAGCGAATTTTTAAAATTTTTTCTTATCACTTAAAGGGAGAAGAAAAAATTTCGTCTCTAAATCTTGGTCACTCCTTTGTCCTGTAGGAGGAGAAAAACGCTCCGCAAAATGGTGGTTTTTTCGGCGGTGTGTTGTAGATGGCGTTATATGATTGGCGGTTTTAATTTTGGATGTTGGCAGTTCGGTAGATTGCGTTTAAAGATGTTCCAGTGTCAGGGGCGGTTTCGGTCACTTTTTGAGTGCCGCTGACACCAGTGAGTACACCTGACGCAAAAAAGTGCGGGAGCACTTTTTGAGTTTTGGTGTACGAGAGTGAGCAACGCGAACGGGCTTTGGCTTTTGGCTTTTGCTTTTTTCCCAAACCCGACTTCTTCAAAGCCAGGTTTGGGAAGCGTGCAAACGCTTCCGGCATTTACTCTTGAATGTCACTTTAAAAATTGTTGAGCACTTACTTTTAGCGAGTAAGTGCGCCAACACTTACTTGCCCCCGGGCGTGGACGCCAATCCATGTCTTTTACTTTGCTGAAGCCGCATGCCTTTAATCGGGCTGGTGCGGCTACGCGGGGGGCTGATGGCTGCAATGCCATCTTCTACCCATTCCCTTTGGGGTGTTGGGCGACTAGGAAACGGGAGTGCAGGTGACTGCATAAACCCTGATACATGTGTAAGCGGTGAAAATCCGTTCGTGGGATGAGCTGGAAAGCGCATGACGCGGGGCAACTGGTGGGCTGCTGAGCCATGCGAAAGTATGGAGGGCTACGGGGAAAGAACCTTGAGTGGCTGGTACTTAACGAAGGTTAAGATCGCTGTATAGCTTAAGCCAGTAATTGCGGTCAAGAGGTCGCATTTGCCAGATCTAGAGCCATTGCTATCCGCTGGGATAGAAGCTTGTAGTGTGATGAAATCATGCACCCAGTACCACACGCACTCGGAACATCAGCGGTGGGAAACTCCAAGCAATTGGGGGTAGGCGTATGCTAGGGATAAGGTGACATGGTGAGCACGGTGGCGCGAAAATCGAAACGTGTATCTAACTAGGGAAGCGCTGACTGCGGTCTTGGGTGGCACTAAGGCAATCGTAAAAGCGTGGGAGACTCGGTGAGTAGGTTTGCAAATAGCAATAGTGATTAGGCGATACAGGCGAAGCCTAATCATGAACGAAAGCTGGGGGCGAAGTAGTAGGGCAGTAAGTGTTAATTAATCGGTTGCGATGTCTTGGCGGACTAGCAACCACAACAACAATTTTAAAGGAGCAAAAGGGCGTTATGGTGTAACGGGAAAACACAGGCTGACAGTGCCTAACTGTCAAAAGTCACGACCTAGGAAATCGTGGCTTAGGGAGACCTTGTGACGTCATAAAAAGCACAATCCAACCCACGCTAATGCGTGGGTTTTTTACGAATTCGCTACAAATACAGGGCTTTTCAATGCTAATCACAACACAAACAGGCTTTTTGCGTGCAATCCAGCAAGCGGCAGGAAATGGTTACTGGCACTACACGCAAGGCACGATACACTGCAATGAGGTGCTTGGCTTTGTTAGCCAAAAAAAAGCCTACAATCCAAACCAAGCACCGCAACAAGCATGGCGTGACGGCAAGCGCGGCAAAGCGCGCGCAAAGCTGTTTATGTACCCAAACGGCTTAGATACGCTAGTTTGGGTATTGATGGCAACAGATGGCGCTGGCGATGTGCGCAACGAGTGCATCAAGGATTTAAGGCTAAAGCGTGACCGTGTAACGATTGGAAGCTATAAACTGATTCAGAAGCCCACGAAAGGCGGGAAGCAGTCCTTTACATGGGGCTTAGCGCAAGAAGCAACCGAGTACTACATAGACACACTTAAGCAAGCCGTGAGAACCAAGCAAGACTTCAAGATTCGGCAAAAAATCGCGGATATTGAAGCATTGAGCAGTTTTTCGGGAGTCCGTGAAGTCAGAAAACGTCTACAAAGCGTCCTAAAAACCGAATCACGCCGAGTTTTTGGTGACACCCTTACCCAACCCTATCTTTTAAAAAATCTCTTTGTGAGGGCGGTTAAAATTGATTCTGTTGTTAATCTTGGTCACTTTGTGTCCGAGATGTATGAAAAAAACCGTGATTTGTATGAACAGCTTGCAAGTTACAGGCGCAACAAAAAAAGGCGCGGCACAAGCAAGCCCAAGCCTATAGAACTACCACAAGCCGTTGAGGTTGGATCAATTCCCAAGGTGGATGAAAAACAAAAGCCAAGCTGGATCAAGAAGCTTTTAAGCTGAGCGAAGCGAAGGGAGCGCGAAGCGCGGGAGCATTGCACCTGCCGCTAGTGAACGCCCGTTTGCTCTTTTTCGCTACACTGTCACCAAAAGCCAATCCGCCACCACATCGCCCTCCAAAGCCAGCGCCGAAGGCGCAATGTTACCAACCAGTAAAGCAGATCAGGAGAAAACCAAAGCTTGGCCGCGACAGCGCCATGAAGTGCCGAAGGCACGCCTTTGGGAGCGAAGCGACCTGCAAGCGATAGCGCGCAAGGAGCCGAAGGCGACTGAAGGGGGGGTTCCAAAGGGGGCGATTGCCCCCTTTCTTAAAGCGCCTTTTGGGCGCTTCCTAGCGGGCTTGAA
>JAVETW010000129.1:0-495 GCA_034005865.1 Thiomicrospira sp.
TACAGATTTCTACCGTGTGGTCGGTCGATAACGAATCTACTACCAGGATCTCGTCGGCCACCTTCTGCACCGAAGCCAGGCAGCGGCCAATGTTGCGCTCTTCGTTAAAAGTGATGACGACGACTGAAAGCTTGATCATGAGCGTAAAATTAGTGTTTGTCTGTAAAGTTTTTTTAAACAAAAATCTAAAAAACAAATCCCAAATGACAAATAAATCCCAAAAGCCAAATTTCAAATATTCGTAACGGTTTTGGTTTTTGAGTTTTTAATATTGAGATTTATTTGGGATTTGTTTTATTGTTGTTTGGGATTTCGTAGTGCAGTAGTTGAGTTAAAAAATAGATACGCATCAGCGCCGCAGTTCAAAATTCTGCCCCAGATACACACGGCGCACATGTTCGTCGGCAGCCAGCTCTTCGGCAGTGCCGGCTTTTAGTATTGCGCCTTCAAAAAGCAGATAAGCCCTGTCGGTGATGCTGAGGGTTTCGTGCACGT
>JAVETW010000129.1:505-2679 GCA_034005865.1 Thiomicrospira sp.
TGATGAGGATGCCAATATTTTTCTCTTTGAGCTTGGCCACTATTTCCTGAATGTCTTCCACAGCAATCGGGTCCACGCCGGCAAAAGGTTCGTCGAGCAGGATAAAATTAGGATCGACGGCCAGCGCGCGCGCTATCTCCGTTCGGCGGCGCTCGCCCCCCGACAGGGTGATGCCCAGGCTTTTGCGCACATGCGTCAGCCCAAACTCTTCGAGCATCTGCTCGGTTCGCTCTTTTTGTTGCGCTTTTGTAAATTTTGTAAATTCCAGCACCGCCCGTATGTTGTCTTCCACACTCAGTTTGCGAAACACCGATGCTTCCTGCGCCAGGTAGCCGATGCCGCGTTTGGCGCGTCGGTACATGGGCAGGTTGGTAATTTCGACATCGTCGAGCAAAACCTTGCCGGCATAGGGTTTTATCAATCCCACGATCATGTAAAAAGTGGTAGTTTTGCCGGCGCCGTTGGGTCCCAGCAATCCCACTATCTCTCCTTGCTCCACCTGCACCGACACATCGTTTACCACCATGCGGTGTTTGTATTTTTTAAAAATATTTTTGGTTTGTAATAGCATGCAATCAACAGATAAAAAATAAAAGAGTGTAAAAGTATATTTTAAAAGGCAAACTGAAGGCTGAAGCGGATGCCGAACTTAGCGATGTTTGGGTGGTTGAGGTAGGAGAGGCGCCAGATTGCGTCCACGCGGATGATTTTAAAAATGTTTTCGATGCCGGCGCCGGCTTCAAAGTAGGGTTTGCTTAGCGTGTACATGCCCTGCGGGAATACGGAATATGCGCGGTTGGCTTCGTCGAGGCCGCCGATAAGGCCTTTGGCGAAAATCACCTCGCGCCATTTCAAATGACGCAACAATGGAACACGGTTGAAAAAGTAGCCATCGAAATGGTGTGTGTAATAAACGCTCACATACTTGTCGCTGACAAACTCAAAGTAGTTCATCATATTAAAAGAGTATGGATCGAAGAAGTAGGTCTCGTTTCCTTCGTGTAGCTTTAGTAGTGGGAAAGGCAGTGTTCCCCATATTCGTCCGGCTTCGATGATGTATTTGCTCCATCCCAGGTTGAAGGTGTTGAACCAATGGTTTATGTTGATCTGAAAGCGGTGGTATTCGTAGTCGCCACCCAGATGATTGGGGATGCCATAACCATACTGAAGCTCCAGAATTGGATATTTAGCCCCCAGGCTAACCCTTTCAAATTCGCCCATCAAAAACTGCTCTTTGTAGGCCAGACGTGTGTCGAGGCGGATTTCGGTTGACGTAATGGCTGTTTCATAGCCGACAGGCTGAAGGGTGTCATCGGCTTGATGGTATTCAAAGGTGTTGCCTTCGAGGGGATAAAGATTGCTGTGGATCACATTGATCTTGTTGCTGAAACCGTTGAACCATTCATGCTCATAAAAAGCGCTCCACTCTTCCACCAGTGAGAGCTTGTCGGCGGGGTTGCGCCGGAAGAGGAATGTCAGAAAAAAATCTTCCCGGAAAGCATTTTGGCTTGCGCCCAATTGTTCGAGGTCGTACTTAAAGTTCCCACCCAGCGCGCGGCGTGGGTTTTTGTTGAGCATGTACAAAACGCCGCCGCCATATTTCCAATTGTTGTCGAGGGTGCCAAAGGCAGTGTATGCCGAGAGCATGATGCGTTTGCTGAATTTGTTGCTGGTGCGGCCACCCAATCGAAACCGGGCGCCCTCCACGGCGTTGAAGCTCATCATAGAAGCGTAAGGGCCTATTTCGAAAAGCCCTGTTTCGTAGTATCCCGTGGTGATCATCTGGATGATGTCGATGTAGGTGTTGAATTTGGGGATGGTCTTCAGCGTGTCGATCATATAATATATGGTCTTCTCGTCGCGCGTAAGCTCCTCGTGGCGCTGTTGCTGCCAAAACTCATCGGGGTGTTCGTTGGCACCCTCTTCCACCACCACGTTCACGGGCAAGCGATAGAAATCATCGGGTTTGGGTTGGTTTATCACAAAATTGCGGTAGGTGGTAGTTTTGCGTCCAAAAAATCCTACCACCTTGTCATCTTTTTCCACTACGTTCAGGTCGCCGATGATGTAGTCTTTGGTAAGCAGCCAATACTTGCCGTCGATCAAATCGAACTCTTTGGCAATCATCAGGTCATTCACAAAGTTAATGTTGGCGTCGTGCATGATGCGCATCT
>JAVETW010000130.1:0-2620 GCA_034005865.1 Thiomicrospira sp.
AAGGCGCTGGATCGATAGCGTGCGCAGCAGCGAAGGCGACCGCAGGCAATAATCCTCCATCTCTACCTTTTTTGTAGCTTCGGTGCATAGCAGGAGTAGTCAAGGCAGTATCAGCCATTTTAATAATCGCTGCAGAAAGTTCCGCGTCTTGGGTGATCTGCTGATACTCTATCAGCGCATGCATGCCTCCGAAATAATGGAAGAACATTGAATCGCCATTAAGATCACGCGGCGCACCAGCAGCCACGGGACCGGGAAATTTTACGGAGGGCGAAATGTAAATCCCCTGGGGCGAGATAAACAGTTGGATATACCGGCGGAGCTGCTCCGCCTCTTGCTTCGAGCCTGTCATCTCCCAATGAAAAAGTAAACCGCCCAACCGCCCGCTGTGACCGGCGTGTATCGCCAGTGGCTTTTTGGTATAGACGCCATTGTAAAGTTTATTAATGGTATCGCGCGAACGCCCGTCGCCGCTGAGAAAATAGTTTAAGCGATATTCGGTGACAGTGGTCTGGCGCTCTTCGTGATTACCGTCACTCCAATGCTGTACGCCATGGCGCGTGCCTCGCCCGAACCATTTACCTTCATGACGCGTGATCACATCACGCGCATGCCGCGCCATTGCTTCTGACGCAAAATAAGCGACGCGATTGCCGTGTCGCAAATACTCATGCTGCAGGAACAGGCCTGGCAGACCTTCGGTATTTCCCCAACCCCAGCGTCCGTTATCATATGCCCAATCATTGGCGGGCTGGTAATCATGCAGCACAACCGAGCGGTCTAGTTGTATATCTGGTGTTTTCCACGGCTGAGCCTTCACCAGCGCTTCCGGTGCGATCACACCGCCATAGCCGCCCTGGAAGTAGTGGCGAATATCGCCGTAGTGCCAGAACCCATACCACTGATGCAACTCACGATGCCAAAGCCAGAAATTTGCTAGCCGTGTCCATGCCTGCCACGCGCGTGGCCACTCGCGGGCAGACGGCGCTGGCAATACAACGCCAGTTTCCTGATATTTTTCCCAGCCAGCATACAGTAACGGCGGACTTTGAAAATCGGCGGCCAATGTCTCGGCTGTTGGCGCGTTCGATTTTGGCCAAAACGCCAATAACATTTCATGTGTGCGCGTCACGCCGATGAAAGGATCATTCGGATAATAGCTCCTCCGCACCCAATCTTCATTATCTCGAACGCTTTCACCTTGGCTGCGGTGCGGATAATTGGAATAGCGCCGGACATCCATCGGCGCCGCCTGCTGCGGCCACAGCTCAAAGCGTAACGCTCTAGAACTATAATCAATAGTCAGCGCTTTGGGAGCTGTTTGCCGGAAGTTGCGAATCGCGCCGGTGATGGCGAGTTGATCTTTTTCTATCTGTATCCATCCGCGCGCCGCATCTTCATGCTTGTCAGCATACTTTTGCTCGCCCGCCAGCGGCAGTGTCATGCCTAAACCAGTGAGAAAGGTGCGGCGGGGATCTTTGAATAGAAATTCGGCTGTGTGCGTAAGACGTAATTCCGGGCGCCCGGCCAAAACTTGGATGCGAAGAATAATACGCGTCGGCTCCTCGTTATCAGTCATACCTTCCAGCCGCACCACCGCGAGCAGTGGCCCGGACTCTTCGACAACAATGCTTTCCACTCTTAAGGTTCCAGCATCACGCCTGCCACCCTGCGCTTCACGTTTGAATGGCAGTACCGCCGACGGATCAAGCTGATAATCACTGTAAGCTTGCCGCAGCTCTGGCGCGTCGCCCAAAAGCGACTGGCTTTTATAATGCAAGCCACGCAACCATTGGGCGCCTGTCGCCAGCTCCACGCTCCAATCGCCATTGATGATTTTGGCTGTATCATCACCCTGTTCTACCCTCAAAGTCGTAGATGACGGTACTGTGGATTCTCCCCGCGTGATCGCTATTGGTAAAACCTTTCCACTACGCAAACTCACGCGCGGCGCTGGGCACGACTCCACCGCACGCCTGGCATCCACAGGAAAAGTCAGCAACACCCACTTTAACGAACCATCCGGCCAGAATGCCAGCGGCTTCGGCTGTACAGGAACACTCTGACCTCCCACCGCTACGCGTAACTTTGCCGTGTCTCGCAATGTGCCTGGCGCGAAAGGATAGCCGCCCGTCACATATTGCAAGGCTGCCGCTTGTGGTGCGGCGCGCAACCACTCTTTTTCCTCCATCACTTGCTCAGGAGTAGGCGCAGGCGCCGCGGGATAGCGAGCACTCACCTCTTTCCGCGCGGCCATTGCGGCTGCTTCGCTATTCTGCGCACTTAAAATCAGCTCGTGCGTTGCGCCAAATAAATTCGTTTGATCCAGCGAAGCCGGCACCGCATCGTTTGTCCAGAACAATCCTGATACTGTTGCTCCGCCGTTGGCGTCCACCCGTAAACTTTGCGGATTGTCACCGCGCCATTGAGGAAATTCAACCATCACGCCGCCATCGTAATTGTAAACCTGTACAGCGGGCGTAGCTTGAGCGCCTTGCCGCATCATCAATGGGCTGGTATTTGTACTCTCCGCTTTCCATAGTCGAAAGCCATGCTTGCCTAAATTATCCAGGCCAAAGTAGCGCCACTCGTTACGATCAGGACGCGTCAGGGCCTTGCC
>JAVETW010000017.1:0-42572 GCA_034005865.1 Thiomicrospira sp.
TGATTGGCCCGGGTTGGGACAGTTGTTGGTGGACTCAATTCAGCGGCGGGATTATCCGGTGGTGCAGGGATGTATTTTGATTATTAGCCTTGCCTATATTTCGGTGAATGCGATGACCGAGATTATTTATGCTTGGTTAGACCCGCGTATTCGATTGGGGAATGCGTCATGAAGTGGTTGGCCTGGGGAATTATTTTATTGTGGTTATGGATGGCTTTGTCGGCGTTTTTTGTCGGCGATAGTGCCAATGAGGTTGATTTGACACGGCTGTTGGCGAGTCCCGATTGGACACACTGGCTGGGATATGATGAATTGGGTCGTCCGCTGTTTGAGCGCTTGTTGTTGGGGGCGCAAACATCATTATTTGTGGCGCTAGGCGTGGTGACGTTTTCGGCGCTGATTGGTACCTCTATCGGCATTTATAGCGGTTATGTTGGTGGTCGGGTTGATGGCGTGATTACCAAAATCATCGATGTATTTCTTGCATTTCCTGGGCTTTTGTTAGCGATTGCGCTTGCGGCTGTATTAGGGCCGGGGATTGAAAATGTAATTTTTGCGTTAGTTGCGGTGGGCTGGGTGGGCTATGCCCGTCTTGCGCGGGCGCAAACCCTCAGCTTGCGCCATCGGGAGCATATTTTGGCGGCAAAAGCTTTGGGCGTATCGCAAACGCTTGTGTTGTGGCGTCATGTTTTACCCTTGACGTTAGCTCCGTTGGGTGTCGAGGCCACGTTTGGTTTTGCTGGTGCGGTGTTGTCAGAGGCCGGTCTGTCATTTTTGGGTTTAGGCGTTCAGCCGCCACAAGCCTCTTGGGGGAATATGATTCGTGAGGGCACTCGCTATTTATTGGTATCACCACATTTGGTTATTTTTCCCGGTTTAGCGCTGATGTGCGTCGTGTTGGCGATTAATATTTTAGGTGATCGTTGGCGCGATTTTCTCGATGTAAAACAGCGTCATCAGGGTAAAACGCCTTCAATAAGATAGCGGTGCGCTTCGATTAACCGTTGATATCTTTGGCTGAGGGGCTGGTTTTGGCCAAGGTGACTAAGACGATTGCGCGGCGGTCGTAAAACAATTCGGTGTGGTGATACGCTCATACCGGCGCTTCAAATATATATCGCACAATCGTAGTATTAACAGGATATTGCTTCTGTTTGATGCGATTCGTGTGATTCGGTAAATAGAGCAGGCCTGCTAAAGAGGATAGAGTGAGTGGCAAAACAATGTCGTTAGGTAATGTGATGATAGGCATCAGCGGGAAGCAGTTGCAGCCGCATGAGCGTGAATGGTTGTTGCATCCTTTGATTGCTGGGGTGATTTTATTTAGTCGTAATTATGAGTCACCGCAGCAATTGATGGCGCTGACAGAGGAAATTCATGCGTTGCGCCATCCTCGACTATTGATCGCGGTGGATCACGAAGGCGGGCGGGTGCAGCGTTTTCGTGACGGTTTTACGCGCTTGCCTTCGATGCGGGTGTTGGGGATGTTGTATAAACAGGATGCGGAGCTAGCGTTAAAACGGGCGCACCAGTTGGGTTGGGTGTTGGCAACGGAATTGCTCGCTTGTGGCGTGGATTTTAGCTTTGCTCCCGTGCTGGATTTGGATTATGGCGAAAGTCGTGTGATTGGTGATCGCGCGTTTAGTGGTGATCCGATTGTGGTTGGGCAGTTGGCACTTCAAGTGTCGTTAGGTATGCGCGAGGCCGGTATGGCCTCGGTTGTGAAGCATTTTCCGGGGCATGGTTATGTTCAGGCTGATACCCATGAAACGGTGGCGATGGATGAACGCAGTTGGCCGCAAATTCAACTCAATGATTTACAGCCCTTTTTAAAGCTGATTGCACACGGGGTTGAAGCGGTGATGCCGGCACACGTGCGCTATCTTCAAATTGACGATTTACCTGTGGGTTTTTCGGCACGTTGGTTGCAAACAATTTTACGCCAGGATTGTCATTTTGATGGTGTGATTATAAGTGATGATTTAGGGATGCAGGCTGCAGCTTATTATGGCAACACCGCAGAACGTGTGACATTGGCGTTGAATGCTGGTTGTGATTTAGCCTTGGTGTGTAATGAGTTGGAGCAAATTTCTGCCGTGTTGGCGCAGTGTCATTGGCATCAGCGTCCGATTACCCAGGCGCGTTTGATGCGTATGCATGGGCGCGCTCAAATCGCGTATCGTCATTTGCATCAGGAGCCGATTTGGCAAGGTGCGGTGAAGCAGATGGCGTTGTTAAATGAGGCTCAATCACAAATGGATTTGTTTTAACCGTGGCTGGGTAAGTGGGTTTTATTGGTGAGGCGAGTAAATAGGTTTGGCGCGTTGATTAACTGTTGCGGTTTTAGCTCTAGTGCGATTGTATTAATTAAGTGATGGTTTTTATTTACCTAGCCTAAAGTGTGTTGACATTTCGCTGATATATTAAGTTTTAGTTCGCTTTCAATAGGGTTATAAATCAGCTAAGCAATCAACACAAACAAATATTTGTAAATTTAATCAATTAACTCGTGGTTCAAAATGAGGAGTCAACAGACCCTAGAGAATGTTGACTTCGGGTTCTAGGCGTAAGCCGAATTTGTGCATGACTTCATCTTGAACGCGGTGTGCCAAGTCGACAATCTCTTGTCCTTGCGCGTGACCAAGGTTAATGAGCACCAAGGCGTGCTTTTCCGATACGGCCGCTTGGCCAAGACGCATTCCTTTCGCCCCGGCTTGTTCGATTAACCATGCGGCGGGAATTTTATACAGCCCATCGAGCATTTTGTGGTGAGGGATTTCGCCGTGTTCTTGTTGCATTTGCTCAAAGTAGTCTGCCGAAACGATCGGGTTTTGGAAAAAACTGCCGGCATTGCCATGGAATTTAGGGTCGGGTAGCCGCTCTTTGCGCAAATGCACCACGGCATCGAACACATCTTGCGGCGTAATTTCGTTTTTTTGCTTGTCTTGTAAATACAAACGTAGCGGCTCATACACAAGGTTAGCTTGACCCGCATGAAGCTTGCGTAAGCGGAAAGTGACGCGATGTACTAGCAGGCGATTTGCGTATTGTTGTTTGAAAATACTAGTGCGATAACCGAATTCGCATTCGGCATTGCGAAACTCAACACGATGGCCATCGTATAGGTTGAACGCTTGAATACGAGTGATGGTATCTCGCGCTTCTGTGCCGTATGCACCAATGTTTTGCACCGGTGCAGCCCCTACTGTTCCCGGAATATAGGCGAGGTTTTCTAGCCCCCACCAGTCGTTTTTTACAGTATATTCAACAAGTTGATGCCAGTTTACTCCCGCGCCTACCGATAGCCAAATTCCGTCTTGGTCTTGTTTGACGATTTTAATTTTGTCGTAACTGCAGCGAATCACGACGCCAGCGATATCTTTGGTAAATAGGATATTACTGCCATCTCCCATAATCACCCATGGTAGTGAGGCGAGTTTTAAATCCGAACGTAAAACGTGAATGTCGCTTTGACGACTGACCTCAACGTAGTAGCGTGTTTTAGTCTCGATATTAAAGGTATTGAGATGCGTAATTGGGAAGTTGGCTTGGATGTGCATGGTTTTTGCTTAGTTTGCTATAATTTTTGAAAGTCGCAAGAAGTGAATTATAAAGGAAAACGTCGATGAGTCTGTTAAAACTTTCTACCCAGTCGTGGTCGTCGCAGACGGTTTTTATTATGGCTGCAGTTGGATCTGCGGTAGGGTTGGGGAATATTTGGAAATTTCCTTATATTGTCGGTGAAAACGGCGGCGGTGCCTTTGTATTGGTGTACTTGGCTTGTATTTTGGTGATTGGGTTGCCGATTTTGTTGTCTGAATTGGCATTAGGTCGAGGCGGGCAGGCCAATCCGGTGCAGGCGATGGCGAATTTGGCGCAAGAAAGTAAAGCAAATCGGTTGTGGACGTTGTTGGGATTTAATGGCGTATTCTCCGGGATGGTGATTTTGACCTTTTATAGCGTGATTGCCGGTTTGGCTGTCGCTTATTTTTATAACAGTGTGCGGGGCGTATTTATCGAGATGGATGTTGCTAGCGCACAAGCGTTGTTTACACAGACGATAGCGGATCCTTGGGTATTGATGTTTTGGCATAGCTTGGTCATGCTGTTTACGATTGGCGTGGTGGCGCGCGGTATTCGCGGCGGCTTAGAAAAAACGATTAATTTTATGATGCCCGGATTATTGTTGATTTTGCTGGTGTTGGTTGGTTATGCCAGTAGCACGGGGTATTTTATGGAGAGTTTTTACTTTTTATTTACGCCCGATTTTTCTAAGCTGACTTGGCAGGCGGTGTTAATTGCGATGGGTCATGCGTTTTTTACGCTCAGTATCGGCTTTGGAACGATGATGGCGTATGGTGCGTATGTGGATCAAAACATCTCATTAGTCAGAGCGAGTTTGTGGATTGTGATGATGGATACGCTTATTGCGTTATTAGCAGGCCTGGTGATTTTTTCTGTGGTTTTTGCGAATCAGCTTGAACCGGGAATGGGGCCGGGATTGCTATTCCAAACCTTGCCGATTGCGTTTGGACAAATGGAAGCGGGCTGGTTATTTGGCAGTTTGTTCTTTTTGTTGGTGGTAATGGCGGCACTGAGTTCAACAATTTCGATGATGGAACCCGCGCTGAGTTGGTTGGAACAGAATTGGCGCATGACGCGATTGGGTGGTACATGGTTTTTGGGCGGTATCGCTTGGTTGATTGGTTTGGGAACAGTGTTGTCGTTTAATCTTTGGCAGGATGTACATTTTTTAGGCGAGCGTCACTTTTTTGATAGTTTGGATTTTTTAACCAGTAGTATTTTATTGCCTTTGGGGGGATTATTAATGGGGGTGTTTATGGCGTGGACGTTGCGGGCTGATTTGCGTCAGACACAAATTTCTTTGCAAGGTTGGCAGCTAAATTTATTTATGTTGACGCTGCGTTATGTGACTCCCATCGCGATTATGATTGTGTTTGCGCATAACTTAGCCCCAACGCATACCCTATGGTTGGCGAGTGGTTTATTGTTGGTATATCTGACTTATGTATATCAGGTTGGGCAGGCGAAATAGGTTGGAGAGGCTTTAGGCACGACAAGACAACCCGTTAAGTTGTCTTGTCGTGAGGGCATTACATATATTGATTGGTTACAAAGCGGTTCATTTCCATGAAGCGTGCGTTGAGTTCACGTTGCAATTTATGTGAAGCGCGTAAAATGGCGCGCATGACGTGGTAAACCACTAAAGGCTGGCTTTCAATCAATTTTTCAAATTCTGCGCGATGTAAAATAATCACCTCGCTGTCGTTGCGACTTCTGAGGGTCATTGAATGCGCCTCACCATCAATAAAACTTAACTCGCCAGCGAGCGCCCCCGGTTTTAAGGTCGCCATTGTCGTTTCTTCTTTGGTGCCTGCACTTTTAATGACATCAATTTTGCCGTTTATCAATACGTAAAGTTGGTCGTCTCGACTGCCTTCTTCAAACAAGACTTCGTTTTTAGTCAGGCTGCGATGGCTTGTTATGGCAGCCAGTGCAGCGCATTCGCTTTCACTTAAATCAGAACCGAGTACGGATTCACGAATAATCTGAATGTCCTGTTGACTCATTTATTTTTCCTTTATGGTTATAAACGGCGAGGCCGGTAGTTTAAATAAAATCTTGTTTAATTAAAATTTAATATAAGCGTTTAATTATATGTCTTTTGTAGTGTCTAATCGAGCATTTCCGGTGCCAATAAGCCATTAAACAGGCCAACGAGTCCGTAAACAAAAATAAATATTAAAATAAAGACAATCAGAATAGATAATGCCTGTTTATTATGGATAAACTTTTCTTTCCATTGTTCGCCTTTGACCAGTGGCCAAATCAGCCATAGAAAAAAGCCAAATGCAAAGATTTGCACGGCGATTAAGGTGTATTCAAGCCAAATCGGTAGTTCCATCATTAAGCCTTTCTGTGTAATGCCTTAATCAGCAGGGTGTATTAAAAGGTTGACCAATATATGATAATAAATATCGGTTAATTTATTCAGGTCTGATACGCTAACCTGCTCATTTATTTGATGAATCGTGGCATTGATTGGGCCAAACTCAATCACTTCAGCGCCTGTCGGTGCGATAAAACGACCGTCCGAAGTACCTCCACCGGTGGAGAGGGTTGGGCGATAACCCAACACGGTTTCAATCGCATCACTTGTTGCTTGAATCAGCGCACCTTGCGCCGGGGTGACAAAGGGTAAGCCGGATAAATTCCAGCTTAACTCATAATCCAAATCAAATTGAGACAAACAAGCGATAACCCCTTGTTTTAAACTTTCCGGGGTGTGCTCGGTAGAAAAACGGAAGTTAAACATCACTTTGCATTGCGCCGCAATCACATTCGTTGCACCGGTACCGGCCTGAATATTAGAAATTTGAAACGAAGTCGGTGGGAAATAGGCATTACCTTGATCCCATTCAATCGCACATAAGGCGGTGAGGGCGGGCACGGCTTTGTGTACCGGATTGTCAGCGAGTTGCGGGTAAGCGATATGGCCTTGTTTGCCTTTAATAATCAGCTCGCCATTGAGTGAACCACGGCGACCGTTTTTGATCGAATCGCCCAGTTTGTCGTCGCTGGAAGGTTCACCGACTAAACAATAGTCGATTTTTTCTTGCCGTGCTTCCAGGGTTTCTACGACTTTCACCGTGCCGTTGACCGCCGGCCCTTCTTCATCGCTGGTAATTAGATAGCCGATGGAGCCAGGATGGTCGGGGTAATCTTGAATAAAGCGTTCGCTGGCAACCATAAAACAGGCAATTGCACTTTTCATGTCCGCCGCTCCGCGTGCACACAGCATGTCGCCGTCAATTTGAGCGCTAAAAGGCGGGTGCGTCCATTTTTCTACAGGACCGGTCGGCACCACATCGGTGTGCCCTGCAAATACCACCAGCGGTTTGGCTGTGCCCTTGCGCGCCCAAAGATTGGTCACTTCACCAAAGGGCATCGATTCGAGTTGAAAACCTAGCGGGGCTAAAAAGTCGGCAATAATCGTTTGACAACCTTTGTCATCAGGGGTTACCGAGTCGATTTTGAGAAGAGCTTGCGCCAGTTGAATGGTGAGGGTATTGTTCTGCGTTTGTTGCTTCATACAGAGGTTTCCATCTATCGAATGAGTGCGAATTATCGCAGCTTGTCGTAGTCGGCGGGTTTAAATCCGGCTAGGGTTCGGTCGGTGGTTTGTAGCACCGGGCGTTTTATCAGTGTCGGGTGTTGGCAAAGTAGGACTAAATCCTGTTGTTCAATCGCTTGGCGTTGGTTTTCGTCGAGTTGTTTCCAAGTAGTGCTACGCTTGTTAATTAAATCGACATAAGGTACGGTTAACAACCAAGCTTGGATATGTTCAGCGCTTAAGCCGTCTTTGCGGAAATCGTGAAAATGATAGGGACGCTGAGCTTGGTCAAGATAAGCACGCGCTTTTTTTACTGTATCACAATTAGAAATACCAAATAAAATCATAGTGTTTTGCTCATACAAACAAAAGGCGCTTGACGCGCCTTTTTAGGAATTAGGGGCGATTAAATATCGCGCAATAATTCGTTAATACCGACTTTGCCAAGCGTTTTAGCATCGACTTTTTTCACGATAACGGCACAGTATAAGCTGTATTTACCATCTTTAGACGGCAGGTTGCCTGATACAACAACGGAGCCTGCCGGTACGCGGCCATAGTGAATTTCACCGGTTTCTCGGTCATAAATACGAGTCGATTGACCGATATACACGCCCATGGAAATCACCGAACCTTCTTCAACAATGACACCTTCCACTACTTCAGAGCGTGCGCCGATAAAACAGTTGTCTTCGATAATGGTTGGGGCGGCTTGTAAGGGTTCTAATACCCCACCGATACCGACACCACCGGATAAATGTACGTTTTTACCGATTTGCGCACAAGAACCTACGGTTACCCAAGTATCGACCATCGTGCCAGTATCAACGTATGCACCAATATTGACATAAGAGGGCATTAAAACCGTACTCGGTGCAATATAAGAGCCGCGACGCGCCATCGCTGGCGGTACTACACGCACACCGGCTTTTTCAAAGTCGGCTTGTGAATAGTCGGCAAACTTGGATGGCACTTTATCGAAATAGCGCGTTTCAGACGAGTTCATCACCACATTGTCTTCGGTACGGAAAGACAGTAACACCGCTTTTTTTAACCATTCGTTGACGGTCCATTTGCCCACGTCTTGACGTTCGGCGACACGCATTTTACCGCTATCCAATAAGTGTAGGGTTTCTTGAATCGCGCGTTTGGTTTCGGCATCGACATTTTTAGGGGTGATTTCTGCACGGCGCTCAAACGCCGCTTCAATGATTTGTTGTAAATCCGCTGACATAATGCTCATTTCCATCGGTTAAATAAAATACAATTTCGGGATTATATCAGTTTAGAACAACAGGCTAAAGAAAAAAGGAGAGGGGATGGCGCAGGTACTCGGATTCGATCATGTCAGTATTATTGTGGCGCAAGCCGACAAGTCGCTGGCGTTTTATCAAGGGTTATTGGGTTTGTCATTGCTGGAACGCCCAAAATTGGGTTTTCCCGGTTATTGGTTAGATTTGGGGGCGGGGCAGAGTTTGCATTTAATGCAGCTAGCGAACCCTTATGCCCATATTAGCAGGCCTGCGCATGGCGGGCGTGATGTCCATTTTGCGTTGCGTGTGGATTCAGTTGAGGCGTTTGCCGAACGTTTGCTTGAACAAAACTTGCCGTTTACGCTTAGTCAGTCTGGGCGTAAAGCCCTCTTTGTGCGCGATTTAGACGATAACGCCTTTGAGTTGTTTGAATTCAACTAAGATGCCTGCGTTTTTTGTTTTGCTTAATTAAGGGCGATGAATGAAATCCATTAAGCGTTGGCGTAGGCTGTGCTCTTGTTCGGTGTTTAAAGCCAGGTTTTCAGTAGTGCTTAGAATAAAGGTGTCTTCTGCCTTTTCACCGACGGTATTGATTTTGGCATCGTGCATGCGTATGCCGCATTCACGGAATGCTTGTCCTATGCGTGATAGCAGCCCCGGTATATCTTTAGTGACGATCGACATTTCACTAAATTTAGCGCTTATGGGTTGAAATAAGATTTCAGTGGGGGTGTTGAAATGACGAATTCGGCGCGACTTGGTTAGGTTGATATTTTGTTGGGGTTGCAGCGGGCGACTGAGGTGGTGTCGCAGCTTGTCGGCAATTTTATCCAGTACCGCTTGCTGCTCTATAGCAGCTTGGTCGCGATCAAGGAAGTACACTAATACTAAGGTTTTATTTTCTTGCGTTGAATACACTTTCGCTTCAACAATATTGAGATTGAGCGTATCGAGCGTTTGAGTGATTTGGGCAAATAGAAAATCTTGATTTTGCATATATATCATTAGCTCAGAGGCGCCTCTTAACGTTTTACCTGTAATGGACAGGACGATAGGGTCATCTTTGCGTTGATGTAGGGCCTCGGTTATGCGGCTAATTTCGAGTGGGGTTTGTCGATTAAAGAACTCGGTTTTGTTTAGACTGTTCCAAAAGGCTTGATACTCACTGACACTCAATCCTTTTTGAGTGAGAAGTTCGCGTGCTTTTTCTTTGTGCAGCAGGGCTTTTTTTACCTTGTCTTTTGGGATTTCAAGGGCCTTGTCGAGGGCGTTAGCGGTTTCGTTATAAAGTTCTAAAAACAGCGCGTTTTTCCAGTCGTTCCACACTTCCGGTGAGGTGGCACATACATCGGCCACGGTAAGTAGATAAAGGTGGTTGAGTCGGTTCTGGTTGCCGACAAAGCGGGCGAATTCGAGAATGACGTTTGGGTCGCTGAGATCTTTGCGTTGCGCTACGCTGGAAAACTCTAAATGGTAGCGTACCAACCAACTAATGAGTTTAGTATCGTTTTCGGCTAAGTTGTGTTTTTGGCAGAATGCGTGAGTGTCTTCGGCGCCTAGGATTTCGTGCGCACCTTGTCGGCCTTTGGCGATGTCATGGAACAGGCCTGCAATAAACAGGATTTCGGGTTTGCAAATGCTTTGGGCAATTTGATGGGCAGTAGGGAATTCGAACGCATATTCCGCTACAAAAAAACGGCGCAGGTAGCGGATGACTAAAATCGTATGCTCATCAACGGTATAGGCATGAAAGATATTAAATTGCATCAGACCGGCTATTTTATGAAACGCCGGGATGTAGGCATCCAAAATACCATAGCTGTGCATTCGGCGCAGGGCGGCATTGACGCCCTTGGGTTGGCGCAGAATTTCAATAAACAAGGCTTTGTTTATTGGGTCGTTGCGAAAATCCTCATCAATTAGGTGGAGGTTTTCGCGCAATAGGCGAATGGTGCGTGCGCGAATGCCGATGAGGTCGCTGTCGTTTTCTAAAATTAAAAATAATTCAAGCAGTGCACTGGGAAAGTGCTGAAAAACGAGTTCGCCACGCACGTCGAGATAGTGATTTACGCGTTGAAAACGTTGATTTATTTGTTTAACTTGTGGGGCATCGTGTTGGTTAAAAATTTCTTCGGAAAAATGCTGCAAAAGAATTTCATTGAGCTTGACCACGCTGCGCAGATTGCGATAGTAGCTATTCATAAATTGCTCAACGGCGAGTTTCTCGTTAGTATCTTGATAGCCAAAACTTTGCGCAAGCAGTTGCTGATGGTCGAACAGTAGGCGATCTTCGCGTCGATTTTTATGGCGATGGAGAATAAAGCGAACACGGTTTAAAAACTTGTAGGCCGCATCCAGTTCACGATATTCTTCGGGGGTGATAAATTGCTTTTGCACAAGTTGATGGATAGAGGTGGCGTTAAAATGGCGTTTGGCAACCCAAAAAATAGTTTGAATATCACGCAGTCCGCCAGGGCTTTCTTTAATATTGGGTTCGAGTTGGTATACCGTATCGTGAAAGCGTTTGTGACGGGCGTCTTGTTCCTTTTGTTTTGCCTCGAAGAATTGATGGCTTGGCCAAAAGTCAGTTTGTTTCCAAAAACTCTGCAGTTGTTCAAAAAGAGGGTAGTCGCCCGTAATCCAGCGTGCTTCCAGTAAGTTAGTCGCGGTGGTGACATCATCAAGGGCGGCCTGTTTGCATTGGTTCAAGGTGCGAGTGGCGTGGCCAACTTCAAATCCCAAGTCCCATAAAAATGTCAAAAACTCGCCAATGGCTTCACTATGAGTTTCATCGTTTTCGCACAAAATAAGTAGATCAATGTCGGAATAAGGATGGAGTTCGCCGCGGCCATAGCCGCCAACGGCGACCAAGCAAAGGGTTTGTCCGTGGAAACGCTGATGCCAGATTTTTTTGAGAATTTGGTCGATAAATACCGCGCGCTCTTTGACCAGTTCGGAAACAGCACTTCCTTGGTCTAGTTGGGTAAATTGATGTTCGGTAAAGCGTTTGAGCAACGCACGCCCCACCTTTGCCGCGGTCTGCGGAGAGGCTAAGGCTCGAATGAAATTGGGGAAATCGTGGTGCTCATTGTGCATGATTTAAGCCTAGAATAGAGGAGTTTCGTTGTGACGCAGGGTGAAAATTTCATAGCCGCTGTCGGTAACGGCAAGGGTATGCTCCCATTGTGCTGATAACGAACGATCTTTGGTAATGACGGTCCAGTTGTCGCCAAGCAATTTGACGTCGGCTTTGCCTAAGTTGATCATCGGTTCAATCGTAAAGGTCATACCTGGAACGAGGCGAATTTTTTTGAGTTCCTTGGCGGCGTAGTGCAGTACTTGTGGTTCTTCATGAAATTGCTGTCCAATGCCATGTCCGCAATATTCGTGCACTACTGAGCAGTCATGGGTGTGTGCATGGTTTTCGATGGCGTAAGCCACATCATAGAGCGTGGCATCCGGCTTGACTTGTTGAATGCCTTTCCACAAGCATTCGTGTGCAATGCGACACAGGCGTGATGCGAAAGGCGCTACTTCGCCCACTTCAAACATCATACTGGTGTCGCCATAAAATCCATCTTTAATGACAGTCACATCGATGTTTAAAATATCGCCTTTTTTGAGTTTTTTTGCACTGGGAATGCCGTGACATACCACGTGGTTAATCGAGGTGCAAATAGATTTAGGAAAGCCATGATAGTTGAGTGTGGCCGGAATAGCTTGTTGTTTGATTGTAATGTATTGGTGCGCGAGTTCATCAAGCTTTTCTGTAGTTATGCCGGGTTGAACGTGCGGGCTAAGGTATTCCAAAACGTCGGCAGCCAAGCGTCCGGCTATGCGCATTTTTTCGATTTGGGCTGGGGTTTTTAAAATAATACTCATGGTTATCCTAACATCAAAAGGTGGAACCGAACGTCATGTGTATTTTAATCAGAACGGCAAGGTAAAAAGACATCTGCAATTAATCTTTGATGATTTCAAAATGGCGTCAGATTGCTCAGATCAGGTCGTGACGTCATGACGTTTTATATACTTTACAAAACGTCATGACGTCCAACTTGAAGTGAAGAACGTGGCGTGCGTAGGAATTAAGTCCCACAGAAATCATTTTAGCTTAATGAGTTGTCCAAAATAATGTTACTAAGCTTGTGTGTCTGTGCGGCTTATGGTATAAATGCGCCGCCCATTTTTAGTGATGGGTATTTTATCAAAATAAAACACACGTTTATCGAAACATGCAATGGGGTGCTCCTAGAGTTCATTGTAGCGGGATAAGCGGAGGCCTAACCCAGATTGGAGAAAAACATGGCAAAAGTTACTATGCGTCAAATGCTTGAAGCGGGCTGTCACTTCGGACACCAAACGCGTTACTGGAACCCGAAAATGGGCAAGTATATCTTTGGTGCACGCAATAAAATTCATATCGTCAACCTTGAGAAAACCTTACCTATGTTTAACGATGCGTTAAACTTCGCCGGTTCGGTTGTCGCTAATAAAGGCAAGGTGTTATTTGTTGGTACCAAGCGTGCCGCGCGTGAGATCGTTGCACAAGAAGCGCAACGTTGCGGTATGCCATACGTGAACCACCGTTGGTTAGGCGGGATGCTGACTAACTTCAAAACAATTAAGCAATCGATCAAGCGTTTGAAAGAGCTTGAAACCATGTCACAAGACGGTACCTTCGATAAACTAACAAAGCGCGAAGCTTTGACCATGACGCGTGAAATGGAAAAGTTGGAATTGTCATTGGGTGGTATCAAGGATATGCGCGCCATGCCGGATGCGATTTTTGTAATCGATACCGGAAATGAAGATATTGCGATTTTGGAAGCTAAAAAATTAGGTATTCCAGTTATTGGTGTCGTTGATACTAATAACTCGCCAGATGGTGTGGATTATGTTATTCCGGGTAACGACGACGCGATTCGTGCGATTAAGTTATATCTAGAGTCTATGGCCGATGCGGTTTTAGAAGCGAAAGCCAGTATTACCACTGGTGGAGCGGCTGATGAGTTTGTCGAAGCAGACGAGAAAGAGTCTGCGCAAGCGGACGCTTAATTGCGAATCAGATAAACCTACCAGGCCTGGTTATACCAGGCCTGGTCATTTATAACGAATGAATTTGAATAGTAAAAAGGAATTGAACATGGCCGTTTCAGCAGCAATGGTAAAAGAATTACGTGAAAGAACAGGCGCTGGCATGATGGATTGCAAGAAGGCGCTAGATGAAACGCAAGGTGATATGGATGCGGCGATTGAATTTTTGCGCGTCAAGGGTATGGCCGGCGCCGATAAAAAGGCTGGGCGTGTAGCCGCTGAAGGTGTGGTTGCGATTGCCATTTCAGACGATAAGAAAAAAGCGGCGATTGTTGAAGTCAACTGCGAAACTGACTTTGTGGCTAAGGGTGATGAGTTCCAGACCTTTGCGAATGAAGTGGCTGCGATTGTGTTAAATAATGGGTTTACTACTTTGGAGGCCTTGGCAGAAGAAAAAACCACTTCGGGTCAAACGGTTGACGAAGTGCGTCGTGCATTAGTGGCGAAAATTGGTGAGAATATGCAAATTCGCCGTGTTGAAACGCTGGAAACCAGCAGTGGTGAAATTGGTAGCTATCAGCATGGTGAAAAGATTGGCGTAGTTGTGGCTATGGATAATGGTAATGAAGCACTGATCCGCGATGTGGCGATGCACGTCGCCGCCACTAAGCCGCAAGCAATTTCATCCGCCGATGTTGATCAGGCGGTGCTAGAGAAAGAGCGCAGTGTCTTAACTGAGCAGGCAAAAGAGAGTGGCAAGCCGTTAGAGATAATCGAGAAGATGATTGACGGGCGTATTCGTAAGTTCTTGGAAGAGATTACGTTGTTGGGTCAGCCTTTCGTTAAGGACCCTGATCAAACCGTCGAAAAATTGTTGAAAAACCATAACGCGGTAGTTTCTCGCTTTATTCGCTTGGAAGTGGGTGAAGGGATTGAGAAGGAAGTGTTGAACTTTGCAGATGAGGTTGCTGCCGCTGCTGCCGCTGCCAAAGCTTAATACAGGTATATAAGCTAAGCCACGGCGCCTATAAATAGGCGTTGTGGCTTTTTTGTATAGCAATGCTCGGGCGTACAGGGCGCTATTCACGCTTGTAGTAATAGAGATATGAGCGCAATTTTTTTCTAAACAAAAAAATGTTAAATCATATCAAAAGATAAGATTTAACGTTTTTATCATAGGAGCCAACCATGAAGTCAATTTACTCGCGCATTTTATTGAAGTTTAGCGGTGAGGTCTTGATGGGTGAGGCCGATTTTGGTTGGGATGTGGCCGTGCTGCAGCAAGTAGCGCAGCAAGTTAAACAGGTACGCGAGTTAGGTGTTGAGGTTGCGATTGTGATTGGCGGCGGCAATGTGTTTCGTGGTGCGCAAGTTAATACGCGCGCCATTGCACGCAGCACGGCGGATCAAATGGGGATGATGGCAACATTGATGAACGGTTTAGCGTTGCGCGATGTGTTTGAATCTAACGCGATGCCGACTCGTCTGTTAAATGCCTCAGCGCTCAACGGTGTGGCGGAAGGTTTTAATGCACATTTAGCAAAAACCTATTTATCGAAGGGTGAGGTTGTTATTTGCTCAGGCGGAACGGGAAATCCGTTTTTTACCACCGATACCGCTGCTGCTCTACGGGGTATTGAGGTTGGCGCACAGGTGGTACTCAAGGCCACTAAGGTTGATGGTATTTATGACGCAGACCCAAAAAAAAATTCGCAAGCTTTACGTTATTCAACGCTGACGTTTGATGAGGTAATTCAGCAGAACTTGCAGGTCATGGATTTGGCGGCGTTTGCGTTATGTCGTGATCATGCTATGCCGATTCGTGTGTTTGATATGTTAAAACAAGGTGCGCTCGAGCGTATTTTGTTTGGTGAAGATGAAGGTACGTTAGTAACCACAGGAGAATAAAAATGCTACAAGCTATTCGTAACGATGCAAAAAGTAGAATGCAGAAAACGCTGGAAACTTTAGAGGCAAACCTAGCCAAAATTCGTACAGGGCGGGCGCACCCGAGTATTTTGGATGCGGTTAAGGTGGATTATTACGGTTCCGAAGTGCCGATTAGTCAAGTGGCTAATGTGACTGTCGAGGATGCCAGAACCTTGAGTGTGCAGCCGTGGGAAGCACAGATGGTGTCGAAAATCGAAAAAGCGATTATGATGTCAGATTTGGGTGTTAATCCGGTAACAAATGGCGCTACGATGCGTATTCCGATGCCGATGTTGACCGAGGAGCGGCGTAAAGAATTTGCAAAAGTAGCGCGCACTGAGGCTGAACAAGCGCGTGTGGCGGTGCGTAACATTCGTCGTGATGCCAATTCGGATGTGAAGGCCTTGTTGAAAGATAAAGAGATTACAGAAGATGAAGCGCGCCGCTCAGATGATGAAATTCAAAAACTGACCGATGAGTTTGTCGCTAAAATTGACAAGGTTTTGGCTGAGAAAGAGAAGTCTTTATTTGAAATTTAGGTCGAATTTATCGTCAGTTTACGGCATAATTTGAAGCCTGTGCATAAAGCGGCCCAATGTTGGGCCGTTGTTGTTTATTATTTGAGTTGTTTGCAGGCTCGTTGCGCGAGATGAAAGGAAGTCGCATGCGCTTTCAACACAAACAAGGTCATGGCTTGCTTTGCCCGATTGTGTGAAAATTTTGCGCTGGTTAAGTCCTTTGTATCGGTGTTTTGCTGCGTGCAAATGGCGGTTAAGCGTCAATCTAATCATTAGCTGGGATTATCTTTGTCACATTCAACAGCGGAAGTCGGACTTCCTCAGCATGTCGCGATTATT
Source organism: Thiomicrospira sp. (assembly GCA_034005865.1). GTDB lineage: Bacteria > Pseudomonadota > Gammaproteobacteria > Thiomicrospirales > Thiomicrospiraceae > Thiomicrospira. Next base: position 16,212 of record JAVETW010000017.1, read on the forward strand.
ATGGATGGAAATGGGCGCTGGGCAAAACAGCGTTATATGCCACGTTATATCGGACACCAGAAAGGTCGGTCGGCAGTGCGCAAAACTATTCAGTATTGTGCTGAAAGAGGGGTAAAAGCCCTCACGCTTTTTGCATTTAGCACAGAAAATTGGCACAGACCACAAGAAGAAGTCAGCAAACTTATGGACTTGTTTTTGCAGGCGTTGCAAAAAGAAGTTAAAACTCTTCATCAACATCAGGTGCGGTTACAAGTCATTGGCCAGCGCCAAGCATTTTCGCAATCCCTTCAGCAGCATATTCAGCAAGCCGAATTACTCACCCAAGATAATCCGGGAATGGTGTTAAATATTGCCGCCAGCTATGGTGGGCGTTGGGATATTGTTCAGGCGGTGAAGTCTTGGCAGGCGGATAATCCTGGCAGTTCATTGCAACAGCTGGATGAGGCGGGGTTGGCAAAATATCTGTGCTTGGCGGATTTGCCGACCCCCGATTTGTTAATACGCACCGGCGGCGAGCAGCGCTTAAGTAACTTTTTAATTTGGCAAGCGGCGTATGCAGAGTTGTATTTTACGCCCACGCTGTGGCCAGATTTTGATGAGGATTGTCTTGCACAAGCGTTTGCTTTTTATGCTGAGCGTGAGCGACGTTTTGGATTAACCAGTGAACAGGTGAGTGAATGTTGAAACACCGTGTTTTAACGGCCGTTGTGCTGTTAGTTGTCGCTTTATGGGCATTATTTTTGGCAGACTCGATGTATTGGGTTGGTGTGATGGTGTTTGTCAGTGCTTTGGCGGCTTGGGAGTGGGGCGGTTTTGTGCGCTTGACAAATCTGTTTGTGCGCGGTGGGTATTCGCTGTTGGTTGGCACAGCGGTTTGGTTGGCGCAGATGTGGCAATTAACCGATGTTATTTTGTTGTATGGCGTGGGATTACAAACGCTGTTTGTTGTTGTCACTGTGTCATATTATCAGTTGAATCAGGGGCGCGCTATTTTAACGGTGCCTTGGGTGAGTTTGAGCCTAGGAGTGCTGCTTATCCTGAGTTTTTCCTTAGCAGTTATTGCGCTTCGTGATGTGTTTTCACCTTGGATTTTACTGGCGAGTTTGGCGATGATTTGGGCTATGGATACCGGTGCGTATTTTAGTGGCAAACAGTTTGGACGCCATAAGCTCGCTAGTTATGTCAGCCCAGGTAAAACGTGGGAGGGCGTTATCGGTGGAGCGCTATTTGTTGGGGTGTTGGCGCTTGCCCTAGCGCTCTTTGCGGTTGATTATGTGCCGACACCAGGCCTGCTAATTTTTGTAGCGGTGAGTGTGGCGATCAGCCTGCTGTCTGTGTATGGCGATTTGTTTGAGAGTTTGATGAAGCGTCAAGTTGATTTAAAAGATAGTGGACGTATTTTGCCCGGACATGGCGGCGTGTTAGATCGTATAGATAGTTTGCTAGTTGCTATGCCGTTGTTTTGGTTGTTTTGGTATGTCGCTTTAGGGTTTTGATATGGATGTCGTTTGGGCTCTTGTCGGTTTTGCGTTGATTATTGGTGTGTTGGTTACGATTCATGAATGGGGTCATTTTATCGTTGCACGTTTATTTAATGTGCAGGTTTTGACTTTTTCCGTTGGATTTGGGCGCCCTATTTTTTCTGTACAGCGCGGCGAAACACGTTATCAGTTGGGGATGATTCCTTTAGGCGGTTATGTCAAGTTTTTAGATGAACGAGAGGCGTCGGTAGCCCCCGCTTTGTTACCTCGCGCGTTTAATCGTTTGTCGGTTTACAAACGGTTTGCCATTGTGTTTGCCGGGCCGGCTATTAATGTGGTTTTTGCTTGGTTGTTGTTTAGTTTAATTAATTTGTTGGGCGTCATGGCACCTAAGCCGATTTTTGATCAGCCCGATATGAATTCGCCGATGGCCCAAGCCTTAAGGGACGTGCAGGCGCCGGTTGAGTTGCGTCGCTTGGGTGATCAACCTGTGCATACGTGGTCTGAGGTTCAGCAAGTGGTTGTACGTGCGCTGGTAGAAGGGGAGACTCGCCTAGCGCTGAGTGGTAAAACACTCGTTGAGCAACAGCCAGTTGAGGGTTGGTTATCTTTATCCAGCTTGGATGTTAATAATACTCAGGCCAACTGGTTAAGTGAGTTAGGTTTTCGACCTTATCAGCCACCGGTTGCGCCTATTGTTGCACAGGTGATGGCTGATTCGCCTGCGGCGCATATTGGCCTGCGTCCAAACGATAAAATTGTGGCCTTAGACGCACAGCCGGTTGCTGATTGGCAAGCGGTGGTGGATTATGTCAAAATTCGGCCAAATCAGACAGTTGCGCTCAGCTTTGTTCGGGAGGGTGCTGTGTTTACGCAGAAGGTGCAGCTAGCTTCCGTGAGCCAAGGCCAGCAGGTTGTTGGTCAGTTAGGGGTGAAGGTCGATGCGGGTTCAGCATTTCAATCACAGTATTTTCATGTGCAGCAGTTGTCGTGGGGGCAGGCGTTTGTCGCGGGCTGGCAAAAGACGGTTGATTTGAGCTGGATGACGCTGGTGATGTTTAAACGTATGGTGTTGGGTGATGTAAGCTTGGCGCATTTATCCGGGCCAATTAGTATTGCGCAATTTTCTGGTCAGGCTTTGCAAACAGGATTGGTTAGCTTTTTAGGGCTGATGGCATTGCTGAGTTTGAGTTTGGGGATTTTGAATTTGCTTCCCATTCCGATGCTTGATGGGGGGCATTTAATGTATTATTTTTTGGAAATGATGCGCGGTCGCCCGCTTAGTGAACAAGCCGAAGCACTTGGTTTTCGTGTCGGGTTTGTTTTGATTATTATGTTGACATTTTTAGCTATAACCAATGATGTTATTAAATTTACAAATGGATAAAGCCTTGAACATTTTGACAAAGAAAAGACTGGCGATGGCTCTGTCGTTATTGGGAATGGGTGCATCGTTGCCCGTATTGGCCGACAGTTTTGTGATAAAAGACGTGGCGATTGAAGGGATTGAGCGTATCGGTTACGAAACGGTCTACACGTATTTACCGGTGAGTGTCGGTGATAGGATGACGCCGGAGCAGCAGCAAGCGAGCTTAAAAGCGTTGTATCGCACAGGCTTTTTTCAGGACATTGCTTTATTTCGCGGCGATAACGATCAGCTGGTGATTAAGGTGGTGGAGCGTCCGTCTATTTCAGAGGTGAAAATGGAGGGCAACCGCCTTATCAAAACTGATGATTTAAAAAAGGCGCTCGATGCGTTAGGCATTAAGCAGGGTAAGATTTTTAATGCGATTGAAATGGATCGGGTTATTTTAGATTTAAAACGCCAATATCATAATCAGGGGTATTATGCAGCCGATGTGAAGATTACGCCAACGGTGTTGCCGCGCAATCGCGTTGAAATCAAAATTGAAGTCGATGAGGGTGAGGCGGCGAGTATTGAGCGTATTACGCTTGTCGGTAACGAAAGTTATTCAGATGAGCGACTTAAAGAATTGTTTTTGTTGTCTGAAAGCGTGATTATCGGCAGTGGTGATAAATATGCGCGTCCTAAGTTGCAATCTGATTTGGAAACCTTGCGCTCATTTTATATGGATCGCGGTTTTGCCGAGTTTAATATTGATTCTTCTCAGGTGTCATTATCGCCGGATAAAACTAAAGTGTTTATTACCGCAAGCATGACTGAAGGGCCTCAGTATCGGTTAAATACCATTGAGTTTAGCGGTGAAACAAAGCTGAACGATGAGCAGTTGCAGCAACTAGTAAACCTTAAAACGGGCGAACTCTTTTCGCGCAGTAAAATTGTGGCGGCAGTGAGTGCGATTCAGGATAGATTAAGCGAAGAGGGCTACGCGTTTGCTTTGGTTGAACCGGGTACGGAATTAATGCCGGAAAAACGCTTAGTTGATCTGAATTTTTATATTGAACCGAAAAATCGAGTGTATGTGCGTAAGATTGAGGTAGAGGGTAATACACGCACACGTGATCATGTATTGCGCCGCGAAGTGCGTCAGCTTGAAAGTGCACCTTATTCATTGGCACTTGTGCGTCAATCCACTGAGCGCTTAAATCGGCTGGGGTATTTTTCAAAAGTGGATATTGAAACGCGCCGCGTATCTGAAGACGAGGTAGATTTGGTTGTTGTGGTTGAAGAACAGCCAACGGGTTCGTTTACCGCGGGCGTGGGTTATTCACAACTTGATGGCGTTAGCTTCAACCTTGGTATTGCTGAACGAAACTTTTTAGGTTCAGGGAATGAGGTAAACCTTACCGCAAGCAAAAGTGCTTCGACGACATCGGCAGATATAGGCTTTTTTAATCCGTACTTCACTGATGATGGTATTGGATTTGGTGCCGGTGTGTTTTTAACCCAGCTCGATGCCAGCCGTTTAGATATTGCCGATTATCATATCGATAATATGGGCGTTCGCACCAATATTGCTTATCCAACTTCAGATTTGACACGATTAAACTTTGGTTTGACCGTCATGACGCAAACACTAAAGTGTCAAGCTTTTAATGACTGTACTTCACACGTGAATCAGTATGGTAAGGATGATACTTCTTTACGTTTTAATACCGGTTGGCGTTATGACAGTCGTAATTCGTTCTATTTCCCAAGCAAAGGTCAAATCGCCAGTTTGTCGTTAGAAACGGTGGTCCCAGGCTCATCGAAGATAACGTTCTTCAAATTGTATGCCGAGGAGAAGTGGTACTATCCTTTAAGTAAAAATTTTACACTTAAATTAACCGGGATGGCGGCGTATGGTGCCGGGTATGGTGATTTGAAAGCGCTGCCGTTCTACGAGCGTTTTTATGCCGGTGGTATTGGCTCGGTCAGGGGTTATGAACCCAATTCTTTGGGGGAGTATTATAATCTAACAACAGATGGGTCGGATCGACCAAAGGGCGGTGATGTGCGTACCCTCGGTTCCGCTGAAATCGTATTTCCGATGCCGTTTATTACCGACTCTTCAAATATTCGTATGAGTTGGTTTTTTGATATGGGGAATGTGTTTAAGGGCGTAGAGCAGGTTAAATTTGATCAGTTGCGAACCTCAACCGGCTTATCTGTTTCTTGGCTAACGCCAGTCGGTCCGTTGGCTTTCAGTTTTGCGCAGCCGATTAATTATGAGAAATCGGACAAGTTACAAAGTTTTCAATTTAGTTTAGGTGTCCCTTTCTAGCAAAAGCGCCATATTGCGCTTACATCGCTTGCAGAGATGGTTTATGATTAACGGGTTTTTTATTTAAGATTGGGAAAATTCAATATGCTTCTTTTTTCTAAGCGTTTATTGGGTGTTGGTTTGTTGACGATGGCGATGATGGGGTCGGCAGCAGCGAATACAGGGGTTAAGATTGGCGTGGTGAATGTGGGGTTGATTTTGGAGCAAGCCCCGCAAGCGAAAGCGGCAAGCTCAGGTCTTGAGCGTGAATTTGCACCACAGCAGTCTGAGTTAGTGAAACTTAATGAGCAACTAGAAAAAGAGCAAAACGATTTACAACGTAATCGTTTGGCGATGAGTGAGGCGCAATTAAATGCGAAAGACCGTGAAATTGCGATGCTAACTCGCGAAATTCAGCGTAAGCGTAATGATATTCAAGAGTTGCTTAATATTCGCCGTAATGAAGAATTAGCCAATTTACAGGGTTTGGTGAATATGGCAATTCGTGAGATAGGCACAACGCAATCGTATGATTTAATTCTCTATGAAGGTATAGCCTATACAAATAATCGCGTAGACATTACGCAAGCGGTTTTGGATTTTTTAGCAAAAGAGTTTAATAAGCAACAGACTGGCTTTAATCGTTAAACGAGGTGAGTATGTCAAGTGTTCAGACGTTGGCACAACTGGTCGCGCACTTGGCGCAAAATGGTCTTCCCTGTGAATTGAAAGGTTCGGCTGAGCTTGAAGTAAGTGGTGTGGCTCCCTTAGATAAAGCCGTGGCGGGGCAGTTGTCTTTTTTGAGCGATGATGCCTATAAAAAAGACTTGCCGACAACTCAAGCCTCGGTGGTGTTGTTAAAGCCGGAGATGGCGGACCTTTGTCCAACTAATGCAATTATTGTTTCCAATCCTTATGCGGCTTATGCGTATTGTGCGCAGCAGCTTTACACTGAACATTGGTCAAGTAGCGTTCATCATTCTGCGTTGATTGCACCGGATGTGGCGCTGCCCTCGCAGTGTGTGATCGGCCCAAATGTGGTGATTGAGTCCGGTGTCAGTTTGGCGCAAGGGGTGATTATTGGCGCGGGGTGTGTATTAGAATCGGGCGTGTGTATCGGTGCTAATACGCGTTTATATCCGAATGTTACGGTGATGCATGATTGCGTTATCGGCGCGAATTGCTTTATAAAGTCGGGTGCGGTGATCGGCGGCGACGGTTTTGGTTGGGCTAAACATAATGAAAAATGGATCAAGATACCGCAGCTTGGACGTGTTGTGATTGGCGATTATGTATCGATTGGTAATAATTCGACCATTGATAGAGGTGCACTCGAGGATACGGTGGTAGAGGACTATTGCATTATCGATAATTTGGTGCATCTTGGTCATAATGTGCATTTTGGTTCGGGCGGGGCGATGGCGGCGTTTACTGGCATTTCCGGTAGTACTCGTATCGGTAAGAATTGTGTGTTTGCTGGTCAGACCGCGACCGCGGGTCATGTCGAAATTGCAGATAACGTTACTCTGATGGGGCGGGCAGCCGTGACCCACTCCATTCATCAGTCTGGCGTGTATGCTGGTTTACCTGCGATTCCTATTGCCGATTGGCAGAAGAATACGATTTATGTTAAGAACTTGGCTAAAATGTCTGAGCGCTTAAAAACCTTGCAAAAACGTGTAGCTGATCTAGAAAGCAAGCTGGGGAAATAAACCACCTAATTACAAATATGACTACAGTCGATGCGCGCAGACGTGGTATGGAGTTGATATGTTAAACGATAAGATAATAATTAAGATTGGAAATTTTTATGCTAAATATTAAAGATATATTTGAATATCTACCGCATCGTTATCCGTTTTTACTTGTAGATCGTGTGACTGAATTTGAAGCAGGTGAGTATTTAAAAGCCTATAAAAATATCACTTACAACGAACCTCAGTTTACTGGCCATTTCCCAAATAATCCTATCATGCCTGGGGTAATGATTATTGAAGCAATGGCGCAATGTACTGGAATTTTGGCGTTCAAAACGCAAGAGGTCAAGCCCGATGGTAATTCCATGTATTATCTTGCCGCGGTTGATAATTGTCGTTTTCGTCAACCGGCGGTACCAGGCGATCGTTTAGATTTTGAAGTGCGTACAACGGGCAACAAGCGAGGTATTTGGAAGTTTGTTTGTGAAACGCGTATTGATGGTAAAGTGATCGCTTCAGCTGATTTATTGTGTGCGGAAAGAAAGGTATAGCCGTGATTCACCCAACAGCCCATATTGATTCAAGTGCCAAACTGGCTGACGACGTTACGGTGGGTGCGTATTGTGTTATTGGTGCCGATGTGGAAATTGGCGCCGGTTGTGTAATTGATTCGCACGTGGTGATTAATGGTCCGACAAAAATTGGTGAATATAATCAATTGTATTCTTTTTGTTCGATCGGCGGTGATCCGCAAGACAAAAAATACCGTCATGAGCCAACGACACTGGTGATTGGGGATCGCAATACGATTCGAGAAAATGTCACTATTAACCGCGGTACGATACAGGATCGGGGTGAAACCCGCATCGGTAACGATAATTGGATTATGGCCGGGGTTCATATTGCGCATGATTGTGTCGTGGGTAATCACACGATTTTTGCGAATGCCGCTGCGCTGGCCGGACACGTTATTGTTCAGGATTGGGCGATTTTAGGTGGCTACACTCTAGTTCATCAGTATTGTCAAATTGGCGAGCATAGTTTTTGCGGTATGGGAAGTGTGATAAATCAGGATGTACCTAATTATGTTGTCGTGTCGGGAAATTTAGCTCAGCCACGTGGTATTAACCTAGAGGGTTTGAAGCGGCGTGGATATGATGCTGAGCAGCTGAGTTTGGTTAAAAAAGCGTATCGAGCTTTGTATCGTTCCGGCTATCGCTTGGATCAAGCGATAGAGGCCATCGTGCAGTTGAATGATTCGCGTCAAACCTTATCTAAATTGATTTCATTTTTGCAAGCCGCGCAGCGCGGTATTGTTCGCTAGTTAGATGACAGCGCCTATCTCCCCTGTTTTCGCATTGGTTGCCGGTGAAGTGTCCGGCGACTTGTTGGGTGCAGACCTCATTCGCGGCCTGAAGCAGCATTATCCAACCGCGCGTTTTGTGGGCATCGGTGGCGAGAGAATGCAAGCGGAAGGGTTGGAAAGTTGGTTTGCGATGGAACGTTTGTCGGTTATGGGGTTATTTGAGGTCTTGCGTCATTTACCCGGCCTTCTAAGTTTGCGATATCAGTTGTTACAAAATTTACTCGCGCTTAAGCCTACCGCGTTTATTGGTATTGATGCGCCGGATTTTAATTTTTACGTTGCGCGTAAACTCAAGCGCAATGGAATTAAAACTTTTCATTATGTCAGTCCATCTGTCTGGGCGTGGCGCGAAAATCGTCTTGTAAAAATTAAGCAGTCAATCGACGGTATGTTGGTTTTATTCCCGTTTGAGGTTCCGATTTATCAAAGGTATGACATTCCGGTGTGTTTTGTCGGACATCCTTTGGCTAACCAAGTCGCGCTTGCGCCAAACTCGGGAGAAGCAAGAAAGGCATTAAATTTGTCTCAAACTGGCTCTTACACGGGTTTGTTGCCGGGTTCACGTATGAGTGAAATCGAGCGCATGGCTGATGTGTATGTGTTGGCGGCGAAGCAGCTGGCGCTCATTTATCCGGATATGCAGTTTATTGTGCCTTGTGTTCATCAACGTGCGCGTACTCGCATTCAACAAGCATTTGAGCGTTATGGCGCTAAACTGCGCTACCATCTTATCGATCAGCAGGCTTCTTTAGTTATTGAGGCGTCGGATCAGCTTATTGTTACATCCGGTACGGCGACCTTACAAACGGCCTTGTTGTTACGTCCTATGGTCATTGCGATAAAACTCCACCCACTCACTTATTGGATTATGAAACGCATGGCGATTTCGCGCTGGATTGGTTTGCCCAATATTTTGGCGCAGCAGTCATTAGTTGTAGAGTTGATTCAGCACGAGGCGAGCCCTGAAAAGTTAGCACTGGAATTGGGGCGTCTTGTTGTCGATAACAAGCGACGGGAACAGCAGATAACAGCGTTTATGCAGCAGCGTGCGCAGTTGCGCCAAGACTCCGCTGCCTTGGCAGCACAGGCGATTGTAGGCTGGTGTCAAGCATAATGCAGCAATCGAGGTTGTTTCCCACACAATGGATTAACACACCGGGCGATCAAGTGGGGGTGGACGAGGTGGGGCGTGGACCATTGATTGGCGATGTTGTAGCGGCAGCTGTGGTATTGCCACAAGATTGCACACTCGTGCTAACGGATTCGAAAAAGCTGTCTGAAAAAAGACGTGTTGAATTGGCTGAGCAAATCAAACAGCAGGCCTTGGCGTTTAGTGTGGTTGCGATTGGGCCGGACAAAATCGATGCGCTCAATATTTTGCAAGCAACGATGTTAGCCATGCGTGAGGCGGTGTCAGCGATTGCGTTGCCGTTTAGCCAAGTACTGGTCGATGGCAATCGTTGCCCTAGGCTAGAGTGTGCCTGCATTCCTATTATTAAAGGGGATGCGAAAGTGGCCGAAATTAGCGCAGCTTCTATTTTGGCTAAAGTCTATCGCGATGAGCAGATGTATGCGTTGCACAAACGCTATCCGCACTATGGGTTTGATAAGCATAAGGGATATCCAACTCCAGCGCACTTGGCGGCTATTGCGCGTTATGGCTTGATTGAAGGTTATCGTCATAGTTTTAAGCCTGTGCAAAATATTCTAAAAATGCAATAATGACTATTTACTGAATTGAAACTTGATCAGGTTGTTACCCTGAACATTCGACGAAAAATAGTGGATTAATCTTTTTATATCTCTCAATTCCCATTAAGATAACCGCTATATCCAACTTAACCGTGAAAAGGTGTCGTATGAGTACAACGCTTGAGCAAATTGAAAAAACCGCCAACTTAAGCAAAAACAACCAAATGAGCCTGATGATTTTTCAGGTTCGTTTTCCGCATGAGGGGATGCGTGAACCATCTTATTATGGGATGAATGTTTTTAAGGTCCGTGAAGTGCTAGAGGCGCGCGCCTATCCGGTATCGGAAATGCCGGACGCTAACCCTTTAATAGAAGGAATGATCGAGTTGCGCGGAACCTATTTGCCGGTGATTGATTTACCCAAATGGATGGGGTTTGCGATGACCGACGAGGAGCGTGAAAAGTCGATTATTATCGTGGCGGATTTTAGTCGAAATTTTATTGGTCTACGTGTTGCACATATTCATGGTGTAGAAGAAAAAGAGTGGACAGATATTCATCCGGCGGGTAATTACAATGTGGATGTTAATCGCAACCAAATCGTCAACCATACGTATTTAGAAGGCAGTGATACGCTGTGTTATATTTTGGATATTGAAAAACTGTTGATTGAGGCGATGCCGGTGATGGCGAAGAAAATTTTTTCTTCGGCGAAAGACGTTGATAAAAACGAAATTAACCTCAGTGCCACAATGCGTTCGCGTAGAATTTTGTTTGCCGAGGATAGTAAGTCTATTCAAAAGTACATGAAAATGGTGTTTGAACAAATTGGTTTAGAGTCGATGGGTTTTGATAATGGTCGTTTGTTGTTGGATTATATTGCCGGTTTGGATAATCTCGATGATGTTTCGGTTATTTTTACCGATTTGGAGATGCCGGTTGCCTCCGGCCATACGGTGATTAAGGAGTTACGTAAGGATCCAAGAACCCGCCATTTTCCTATTATCGTTCATACCTCTATGACCAGCGATAATAACAGTCGTGAGGTATTGGAGATGGGGGCTAATTATTTTATTGGTAAGGTGGATACCGATTTAATAGTAAAAACGCTTCATCAAGTTCAGCGTGATTTTCCGCATCTAGCCTAATCGTTTTGAGTAAATAGCAGGTTTAGCAGGCCTGCTAAAGTTTGTTTACATTTCGATTTAACTGATTGATAAATAAAACGCAGTTTCAAATAATCATTGCAATTTAAATTTACCCTGCAATCAAATATCTACAAAAAACAATGGCTTAATTCTTAAAAACTTCGTGTCATCGCAGTTCAAAGGTGAATTGTCAACAGACCTTAAACCATATAAAAGCGAAAAAAGATAAAAAAAAACCGTCTGATCAGGACGGTTTTTTTATCAGCGTTAGAAATTAACGTTGACGAGCTTTGAACTTTGGATTGGTTTTGCAGATCACATATACCTTCCCGCGACGACGTACAACTTGACAATCTTTGTGGCGGGTTTTAGCTGATTTTAATGATGATAAAATTTTCATAGTTTATACCTAGGTTAAGTGAGTGAAAACACTCGGTTCAAATTTGAAACGCGAATTCTACTGACCCCTGTGGCATTTGTCTAGTCACGTTATGAATTTTGATTGAAATAAATCCATATTTAGCTATCCTTATCCTTTTTGTGCTATCAAAAGGCGATAGCGCTTGGGCGCACATAGCGCTAGGCAAACAAGGTGATAGTGAATTTATGACGCTAACAGCAGATGTAAAGGCGTTTTTTAGTCAACAGGGTGATCTCCAACAGGCAGTAGAAGGCTTTGCTGTGCGTGATGCACAGGTAGAAATGGCGCAAAAAATTGCGCAAGCGATTCTGGATGATATCGATTTAGTGGTTGAGGCCGGTACCGGTACGGGGAAAACCTTTGCGTATTTAGTTCCGGCGCTGTTGTCGAATAAAAAGATTATTATTTCTACCGCAACGAAGAATCTGCAACAACAACTCGTTGATAAAGATTTACCCTTACTTAGCAAACTGACGGCTTTCAATGGGCGTTATATGTTGTTTAAAGGGCGTGAAAACTATCTTTGTGCGCAACGTCTTGAGCTTGCTGAAACACAAACATCAAATAGTCGGGACGATTGGAAAAAACTCGCCGTGATTCGGGCTTGGCGGGATAACACAAAGACCGGTGATTTGGCTGAATGTGTCGATTTGGATGAGCAGGAGCCGCTGTTGCGTAAGGTGTGCGCTCGTTTGGAGTTTTGCCAAGTGGCCGGTTGCGGTAAAGAGTCGGATTGTTTTTATCCGCAAATAAAGCAAGCCGCGACGGATGCACAGGTACTCGTGGTGAATCATCATCTATTTTGTGCAGATTTGGCTTTGCGCGAACAAGGGTTTGGCGAGTTATTGCCGCAGGCGGATGTATATATTTTTGATGAAGCGCACCAGTTGGCAGATATTGCGGCGCAGTTTTTAGGCTTTTCAATTTCGCGCCACCAGTTAGAAGAGTGGGTGCGTGATGTAAAGCAGGCGAAAGAGCAAGAGTCGCCGGAGTCGCAAGAGGTTATCAACCAACTTGATTTATTTGTTGAACAAATCAAGTTGGTTAACGATGCGCTGGGTAAGTGGGAAAAACGTTGGACTTGGGAGGGGTTGTCGCAATCTGCACTGTTTATGCAGGCCATTCAGCGCACGTTAAATCATTTGGCGTTACTTGGTGAGCAGTTAAAAGCCTTGGAAAATCGCGGTAAGTTGATTGCGGCGGTGGCTAAACGTGCTCAAGATTTTGAGCAGCAGTTACGTCTATGGATTGAAACTGAAAAAGACACAGAGGTGCGCTGGGCGGAATCGTCTCAAGCACGTTTTAAGCTCAATTTGACCCCGTTGAGCGTAGCGGATCCGTTCAAGCGTCAGCGCAATCAGCTAGGGGGAGCGTGGGTGTTTACCTCGGCTACGCTTACTGTAGGCACGCAGTTTGATTTCTTTTTACAGCGTTTAGGGCTGTATGATGCGCAAACAGCGATTTGGCCCAGTCCGTTTAATTATGCTGAGCAGGGTTATATTTATCACCCCGTTGGCCTGCCGGAACCCGCAGATGAGCGTTACATCACAATTTGTTTGCGTGCAGCTTGGCCTTTATTAAAAGCGAGTCAAGGACGTGCTTTTTTTCTATTTACCAGCTTTCGTGCGTTAAATGAGGCGCGCGCTGTTTTAGAAAAGCATTGGCCTGGCGAGTTGTTGGTGCAAGGGGAGGCGCCCAAACACGTGTTGTTGGAGCGCTTTAAACAAGCCAAATCGGGTTTGCTGTTGGGTACCAGTAGCTTTTGGGAAGGAGTTGATGTGCGCGGACAAGCACTGCAGTTGGTGTTAATTGATCGCATTCCCTTTATACCGCCGGATGATCCGCTGGTGCAAGCACGTGAGGCCTACCTTAAGCAAAAGGGGTTGAGCGCATTTGCCCACTTTCAGTTGCCGCAAGCGATTATGGCGCTAAAGCAGGGGTGTGGACGTTTGATTCGTGATCCACAGGATCGCGGAGTATTAATCTTGTGTGATCCGCGCTTGACGAGCAAAGCGTATGGACGCGGCATTGTTAAAAGTTTACCGGATTTTCCGTGGATTTATGAACCTGAGGCGGCGATAGACTTATTAAAACAAGGAGTAACATGAGTATTGTTTTGGCGATTGAAAGTTCAACAGCAAATTGTGCCGTCAGTATACAGGGCGCGGGTATCGATTATCATAAGACAGAGTTTGCGCCACAACAGCACGCTAAATTAATGTTGCCGATGATTCAACAAGCGTTGGCCGATACTGCTTTGCAGCCGTCGCAGCTTGATGCGCTTGCTTTTGGTGAGGGGCCGGGCGCTTTTACTGGCTTGCGTATTGCTGCTGGGGTCATTCAGGGTTTAGCATTTGGCTGGCATAAACCAGTGGTGGCGATTTCGTCGTTAGAGGCACTGGCGTATCAGGCTTTTGAGTTTAGTGGCCAACCCCAGTGGGTAGCGTGCTTGGATGCCCGAATGGGCGAGGTTTATACGCAGCAAGTCGTTTTTAATTCGCTGGGTGAGTGTGTGTCAGCCTCCACGCCTAGTTTGCTCGCGCAGACACAAGTGCTCGATCTGCTCAGAGGCGCACACGGCGTTGGCGACATTACCCAAGCCTATCCGTCGTTGGTCGCCCAAGCTGATTACTGGCTAGATGCCTGTCCGCACGCGCGTTCAGTCGCGCGTTTGGCATTACAACGCTTGAATCAGGCCTGCTTAATTTCGCAGGCCGTACCCCAACCGGTTTATTTACGCGCCTCAGTGACCTAGGCTTGATTTGGTCGCGGTTGCGCTTGTATAGGGCTGTGTTTGCTTAAATTTTGAGCAGGGGCCAATAGGCACTAGACTTTATTGACAATTTTGCCGAATTCAAACGTTTGCCAACAATTTTATCCACAGATTTTGTGAAAAAAAGGAAATCTTATGCACCATTATCAAACGCTGCTTGTCGCTATCGACTTCTCGCAAAACAGTGCGTTGGCATTACGCCGCGCTCGTCAATTAGCGCAGCTTTATCAAGCCGAGTTACAGGTTGTTCATGTGTGTGAGGTGCCGACTTATCCGGTATTAGAAGATGTGGCTATAACCGGTATGCCGGGGATATGGGATGAACAAATGGGCGAAAAAATCTATCAAGCAGCGCGTGAGCGTTTAACGCAGCTGCTTGCGAACGAAGGGTTGAGTGAGGTGAGCTCTAGCGTGATTGCGGGTATTCCGCGCGTGGATATTGTGGAACATGCCCAAGCGATTAAGGCCGACTTGATCGTGATGGGGCGTCGAGGATTGTCTGGTATTGAGCGGCTGATTGGTTCAACGACTGATACGGTCTCGCATAATGCCCATTGTGATGTTTTAGCCGTTAAGCTGAATGGGGATAGCGCATGAAGATGAGAAGCATGCTGTTTGGCTTTTGTTTATCGATAGCGAGCTTTTCGTTGTTGGCGAATGTCTTTAGCGTTGGCGATACGGTGTTTGTTGGCATTCCCTCTACCACAATTAAAGAGGATGCGTTTATTGTTGGCACGGTGAGTCGGCGTTTGGATAACGGTGATTATCAAATTCAGGTACAAGATTATGTAAAAGGTCATGATTATGGTGCGTTCTGTCAGCCGGTGGCGGTGGGCAATGGCGATAGTCACTATGGCAAGGGCTGGGAGCTATGGCAGGATACTCGTCAACTCGATCAAAAAGGGTTGGAATTTATTGTTGCGCAAGAGCGGGTTCGTCCGTATCGTGAAGCGCAGCATGAATATATTGAGCGTAATAATAATTGGGTTGTATTTGGGCGTTGGCTATCGGATGCGCCGATTTTACCGGTCGAGCGTTTGCGTCGTGCGCAAGCCGATGGGCAGTCGATAGGCTTGGAGCAGATGGCGGATGCCTACGATTTGGCGATTGCCCATCGCTATGCGTTTTACGAGGACGGCTGGGGGCGGCCTTATTGGCCTTATGAAACCGTCACGCGTATTAATCAATATTTAGATCAGATAATCACTTTATTTAAACAAGATCCGGATTTGGAGGCACATTGGCGCAGCAAGCCGCGAGATAAGGCCGAAATTAAGCAGTCTATGCGCACCTATTTTTTAATTTTAGCGATTGATAAATTAGTGGACGATGCGTTTGATCAGTTATATGAAAAGCTAGATGAGGCGGATCCTAAAGCCGTAGAAGCGATGACAGGCAAGCTTGAAGCGTTGGGTAGACCCAAAATTTAAGCAAAGCTTGAAATTGCGCGCCTAGGTTTAATCTAGGCACGCGCAGGTTATTTTTTGAGTTTGTAAAAGGCGTCGTTAAGATAGGCGGCAACCTGTTCTACTTCGTCATCAAACCAGCCGGTATTGAGGTTGGTGTTACAAAAGCTAACGGCCTTTACCAGTTTTTCGTAGGTATCTGTTTTGGTCGGGTTGTAAGGTTGAGCGGCATGACAACGCATACAATTTGCATCGTCATGGAGTTGCTTTCCTGCAGCGATGTCGCCAGCGGCAAAGCTGTAGGGGCTGGCGCCCAGCATTAACGCACTACCTAATAATAAAGCGGTTTTTTTCATGGTAAACTCCCTGTTTTTTGGATGATAGGCTTTTCATTGTAATGATTAATTGTGGAAAAAGAATCAAAAAATATTTATCGCTAAATCAATAAAAAATATCAAGCGTCTAGGTGGCGAGGTATAAGCTAACAAGCAAAGGGGAGCAGCATGAGTGAAGTGACGTTTATTAAGGGTAAAGAGGCGAGTTTAGAGCAGTCAATTAGCTATATGCAAACTATTTTGCAGCAGCAAGGTATCCAAATTGAGCAGGCGAACGGATTAAATCCAGTAGAAAATATTTACTCATTGCATATTTTTGATCGTGCTTGTCCGGGCTTATTTACTAATGGCAAAGGCGCCAGCGAAAAAGCAACGCTTGCCAGTGCGCTTGGTGAATATTTGGAACGATTATCGACGAATTACTTTTTTTCGGATTATTACTTGCAACCGGCGTTAGAAAATCAGCAGGCCTGGTTATATTATCCGCATGAAAAAATCTTTAATGCCGCCGATTTCCGGGCTTGTTTAACGCCGGATTTGTGGGCGATGTATGATCCGCATCAAGAGTGGATGGCGGAGCACTTGTATAGTTTTAATGATGATACGCCGCTTATCCGTGCGTTACCTTTGCGCGATACATCAAGCAATAAAATCGTTTATTTTCCAATGAATCTGTTAAGTAACTTGTATGCCAGTAATGGATTATCTGCGGGTAATACGGCAGAAGAGGCTTATGTGCAGGGGTTGTCGGAGATTTTTGAGCGTTGGGTGAAAAATAAAATACTGCGCGAAAATTTGTGTTTACCTGAGGTGCCGCAAGCGGTGCTGGCGCGTTTCCCTGCAGTATTGAGCGCATTGAGTGCGCTCGCTGAACAAGGGTTAGCGGTGAGTGTGCGTGATGCGTCGTTAGGTGGCCAGTTTCCGGTGATTAATGTGACGTTGTTTGATACGGCGCAAGGTCGTTGCTTTGCCTCTTTTGGGGCGCATCCTTTGTTTGAAGTGGCGCTGGAGCGGGCGCTAACCGAGTCTTTGCAGGGCCGTCATTTAACGTTTTTAGACGGTTTTCAAGTGCCGACTTTTGATGTGCAGGCTGTGGCGGAGGCAGAGAACCTAGAAAATCATTTTATCGATTCGAGTGGTTTGCTTCATGCACGTTTTTTAGCCAATGAGGCCGATTTTGAGTTTGTTGATTGGAATTGGGTGGGGACTTGCACTCAGCAGTGGACGTTTTTAGTGCAGTTGGTTGAGTCATTAGGCTATCGCGTATATGTGGGAGATTATGCACATTACGGATTTGATGCCTGCCGCTTGATTGTGCCCGGGATGTCGGAGGTCTATCCTTTAGATGAGCTGTTGGTAAAAAATCAAAATGATGGTCGGCGTTTGCGCCAAGCGTTGGATGCGTTTGTTGATAGCGCCACGGCGCAATCGGTATTGGACATTATTGATGAAATTGGATTTAGCGATCATCAAGGTGTGGCTTCGCTTATTGGCTTAATGCCGGATGCGGGTAGCGACTGGGCGGATTTAAAAATTGCGGATTTGCGTTTTTGGCTACAGTTGGCAAAGCAGGATTGGTATGAAGCATTTGAAGCGTTGCAGATCGCTAAGGCATTTGCACATCCTGAAAAACCGATGGCGAAAGTGTTTGAGGCGTTTAGCTTAATGTTAGAAATTAAGCTTGATGATCTTGATTATGCAGCGTATCAACCAGGCCTGCTAAAACTGTTTGGCGCAACGACTTTAACGCGCGTTGAGCAGCATTTCAGTGGCGAGCAAGTCGCGTGGGGAATAGCTTTGGGGCAAGCGGCGTTTGATCATAGCGCGCGCCATCAGGCGATGTTGGCTGCCTATATACAGGCGGGCAAAGCCAAAGCGGCGTTTTACCTTTAACTTAGCTCAATCGCTCATTGTTCGGCTGAGAATCACGCTGTGGGCTATTTTTTTAATGCAATGACATCGCATTAGGAAAACATAACGGTTACCCCCTGAAAGTGTTAGGTTATTCTAAATGCAGTTATCCTGTTGTAGGTTTTTTGGGGTTGTAAGCGTTCAAAGCCGTAATTATTTATCGTTTAAAACAGCGTAACTTGGTAGTTGAAAAATAAAATTAGATCAAGCTTGATGAATGGCGCGTATTGAATACGCGCCGAGCGATTAGAACTTATAAATTAATGAAATAAGGGTTTCGCCGTCTTCTTTTTTCTTACCTGCAGCGGGTTTAGAGGTGTAGCGGTATTTATACCCCGCACTCACTGAAAAACGTGAGTTAAGCGCGGCTTGTAAGCTGGTATTGGTTTCAATTTTGTATTGTTTGTCACCAGCAAAATACAGCGCGTCTTGGTTAAAGCTGATAATGTCATTAAACGCGTGTTTGAAGTCGAGCTTGGCACGAAAACTGGCTTGGTTAAAGTTATTTTGCTTAGCTTGCAAGTAGGTCACATCTTGGTAACCCACACCCGCTTCGCCGGCGAGATGGGTTGTTTCGGTTTTGATCAGTTCCTTACCCAAACCAACGGTGAGCGTATAGTCGAGGTCAATATCGGCAAAACGGTCTTTTTCACCGCGGGCGTTAGCAAAGCTGTAGTAGTCGCGTTGTTCGCTAAAGTAGTAGTTGCCTTGTAAATCTAATACATAACGTTCGCTGGTGCGAATATTTGATTCGGATTTGTTTTCTACCTCAGCGAGGCTTTTAAATTCGGTTTTTTGTGTCGAATGATTGACTTTAAGGCGTGCAAAAATGTTTTCACTAACCGTGTTGCCCGTTTTACCGTTATAGCCAGCTTCGCCGGAACCGTGCCAGCCTAGCTTTTGTTCAGCCATGACGTTTGCGCTACTGAGTAAAACCAGCGCGCCTGCGCTAAGGGGAAGTGCTGCCTTAAACATATTAAGGTCTCCTTTAATTTTAAATGGCCGACCATTATAACGGCTTTGGCGGTGAGGTTAAAGTCGATGAAAGGCGTTAAAGTTTGGTAGAATACGCAGAATTTGTTCATTCATTTAGGATTGATCCATGAAATTAGATTTTTTAGATTTTGAGCAGCCGATCGCTGAACTCGAGGCAAAAATTGAGGAGTTGCGTCGTTTGGAAGGTGGGCAAGATTTTGATTTGTTGAAAGAAATCTCCGCGCTTGAGCAAAAAAGCCAAACCCTCACTCAGTCTATATTCAAAAACCTAAGTGATTGGCAAATTTCGCAATTAGCGCGCCATCCGCAACGGCCTTATCTACTGGATTACATAAAGCATATTTTTACTGAGTTTACCGAATTACACGGTGATCGGGCGTTTGCTGATGATGCGGCGATAGTCGGAGGCTTGGCACGCATCGATGGTCAATCGGTGATGGTTATTGGCCAGCAAAAGGGTCGTGATACCAAAGAAAAAATTCGCCGTAATTTTGGCATGCCGCGCCCAGAGGGATATCGTAAAGCGCTACGTTTAATGAAAATGGCGGAACGTTTTAATTTGCCGATTGTTACGTTTATTGATACGCCTGGGGCTTATCCGGGGATTGATGCGGAAGAACGGGGACAAAGTGAAGCGATTGCGCGTAACTTAATTGAAATGGCGGAGCTGAGGGTGCCGATTATTTGTACCGTTATCGGTGAGGGCGGCTCCGGTGGCGCGCTGGCGATAGGTGTGGGTGATGTTACGATGATGATGCAATACAGCACTTATTCGGTTATTTCGCCTGAAGGCTGTGCGTCTATTTTATGGAAAAGTGCGGCGAATGCGCCGGATGCGGCGGCGGCACTGGGCTTAACAGCAACCAAGTTAAAGCAGTTGGGGTTGGTTGATGTTGTGATTGAGGAGCCGATTGGCGGTGCGCACCGTCAACCTGAGCTGGCGGCAGCGAATTTGAAAAAAGCGCTATTAGAGCAGCTTAACGCCTATAAAACTCAACCCGTCGATAAATTGGTTGAAGCGCGTTATCAACGCTATATGGGCTATGGTCAATTTGATGTGGCTTAGTGTAAATATGGTAGACATAAAAGGCGCGAAGAGCGCTTTTTTTATGGGTTAAATATTAATGGAAGCTTTGGCGCGCGTGTATAGCGCTATTTCTGATTTTTATGCGCAACACCATTGCGATACCTTGTGGGTCGCCTATAGCGGCGGGTTGGATTCCACAGTTTTGCTAGACGCTTTAGTTCAGTTACGTCCAACGCATCGCTCAATTAAGGCGATTCACATCCATCACGGGTTGCAAGCGCACGCTGATGAATGGGTTGAGCATTGTCAGCGGCAGTGTCAATGCTTAGGGGTGGAACTGGTTGTGGTGCGTGTTGCGCTTAAGGGCGATAGCAATATCGAGGCGCGTGCGCGTAACGCGCGTTATCAAGCTTTTGCACAGCAGTTAGGTCCGCATGATGGTATCTGTACCGCCCACCACCAGCGTGATCAGGCGGAAACTTTTTGTTTAAATTTGTTGCGGGGCGCGGGGGTCAACGGTTTAGCGGCTATGCCGCCGCAGCGTCGGTTAAATAATACCCATCCTGCTTGGTTATATCGTCCGTTGTTAGGATTGACACGTGCCGATTTGCAGGCCTATGCCGCCTGTCATCAGCTTAGCTGGGTTGAAGATGTGATGAATCGTGATATGCGTTTTCAGCGCAGTGTTGTGCGCCATAAATTATTACCGTTGATGGCGGAAATTTGGCCACAAGCGGAGACGAAAATTGCTGAATCAGCCGCGCATTTGGCCGAAGCGCGTGATTTGTTAGCGCAGCTGGCGCAGTTAGATTTGTCACAGATTTCGCATAATGCTCAGCGTATTGATTGGCGTGCATTGCAGGCCTTGTCGTGGTCGAGGCAAAAGCTGGTATTGCGCCATTGGCTTCATCATTATCATGGAATAAGTTTGGATCAGGCCTGCTTAAATTGGCTAAAAATGCAATGCTTTACGGCTGCGTCCGATCGTCAGCCCATTCGCCGATTAGGTCATGGCCAATTACGCCGTTATCGTCAATTTTTGTATTTTTTACACAACGAGCCTGCCAACTATCGAATTCGACTAGCGGGGCATGATGAATTATCGCGTTATGGCCTGCAAGCGCAGCTCAGTGAAGGTGAAGGGTTGGCACTGGCTTGGTTTGAGGCGGGGCATCAGGTTTATTTACGTAATATTTCAGCCGCTGAACGGACCTGTGCAGGGTTGAAAAACTGGTTTGCACAACAGGCGATACCGCCTTGGCAGCGCACCTTTTGGCCTGTTATTGAAGTGGATGGTGAATTAGCGTTGATTGTGGGGTATCGTGTGATGAAAAATTTTGCCGCCAAGGAGGGAGAGGTGGCGCTAAAAGTGTCGGCTTTCATTGAAGCGCAACACCTTTTAGGTTAAAATTCGACTCCATTCTGAGTTCTTGAAAATGGTTGGCTTAGCTTGATTAAACGATAAACGCAGATGGTTAAGCGTGTTATTGGATGGCTTATTCTTGCTAGGGGCGCTCGATTGTGACTCGTTGAGGGCGCGCGTTATGTTTGTTTTCGTCGGCTCTATTCGGTGCGCGCAAGTCTGAATCTACAACGCTGTTCGAGATGACCTAAACCTAACTCACATAATCATGGCTTGTGGGCATCTCTTAATTTTTCTACAAAGTGTGAATAATGACTAAATTTATTTTCGTTACGGGTGGGGTGGTGTCGTCTTTAGGTAAAGGCATCGCGGCTGCCTCTTTAGGGGCCTTGTTGGAAGCAAGGGGACTGAAAGTCAGTATGCTCAAAATGGATCCGTATATTAATGTGGATCCCGGAACTATGAGCCCGCTTCAGCATGGTGAGGTATTTGTCACCGATGATGGTGCTGAAACCGATTTGGATTTAGGGCATTATGAACGTTTTGTTCAACGTAACTTCGGTAAGCGCAATAGTTTTTCAACTGGTCAAGTGTATGAAACCGTGATACGTCGTGAACGCCGCGGCGATTATTTAGGCGGTACGGTGCAGGTTATTCCGCATATCACTGACGAAATCAAAAATCGTATACGTTTAGCCGCTGAAGGGGCAGATGTGGCTTTGGTAGAAGTGGGCGGTACGGTTGGTGATATTGAATCGTTGCCGTTTTTAGAGGCCATTCGCCAGATGGGGGTGGAAGTTGGCCGTGAACATACGATGTTTATGCACTTAACACTTTTGCCTTATATTTCGGTTGCCGGTGAGGTGAAAACAAAGCCGACACAGCATTCGGTGAAGGAGTTGCGCTCTATCGGTATTCAGCCAGATGTGTTAATTTGCCGTTCAGAAATCCCATTGGGTGAAGGTGAAAAACGTAAAATTGCGTTGTTTACCAATGTGGAAGAAAAAGCGGTAATTAATTCGCTTGATGCGAAATCGATTTACCAAGTGCCGCGTATGTTGCATGAGCAAGGCTTGGATGGCCTGGTGGTTAAGCGTCTTGGTTTGACCGATTTAAAACCGATTGATTTAAAAGATTGGGATGCGGTAGTTGATGCTCAGCTCAATGCGACCGAGAGCGTTGATATTGCCATGGTCGGCAAGTATGTTGATTTAACTGAAGCGTATAAGTCTTTAATTGAGTCGTTGTTACACGCTGGCATTCACTCCCGTACGAAAGTGAATATTCACTATATCGATTCCGAAGAAATCGAGCGCAGTGGTATTAAATGTTTAAAAAACATGGATGCTATTTTGGTACCTGGTGGGTTTGGTGAGCGTGGTGTGGAAGGCAAAATTTCGGCAATTCAGTATGCGCGTGAGTCAAATAAGCCGTATTTAGGGATCTGCTTGGGAATGCAAATGGCAGTGGTCGAGTACGCTCGCCATGTAGCAGGCCTAGAGGGTGCGCACAGCACGGAACTCAATCCAAATACACCTCATCCGGTCGTGGCATTAATTACCGAATGGACCGATGAAAATGGGGCTGTGGTCGAGCGTAATCAAGCGTCTGATTTGGGCGGTACGATGCGTTTAGGTGGGCAAAACTGCGTGTTAAAACCCGGCAGTCGTTTAGAGCAGATTTATGGTAAATCGGTGATTCGTGAACGTCATCGTCATCGTTATGAAATGAACGAAGGCTATGTGGCGCGTTTAGAACAAGCAGGCTTGGTATTTTCTGCCCATTCTCAAGACGGCCATTTAGTTGAATCGATTGAGATTCCGCATCATCCTTGGTTTGTGGCGTGTCAATTTCATCCTGAGTTTACCTCGACGCCGCGTAATGGTCATCCCTTATTCAGCGCGTTTATCAATGCGGCACGTCAACAAAAGAAATAGGTCATTAAACATGAATTTATGTGGTTTTAAGGTCGGCATTGAACAACCGTTATTTTTAATTGCCGGGCCTTGTGTGATTGAGTCTGAGCAATTGGCGATAGATACGGCCGGTCAACTTAAGGAATTAACGTCTGCCTTAGGCATTCCCTTTATTTTTAAATCATCTTACGATAAAGCGAATCGTTCTTCGACGAGTAGTTTTCGTGGTTTAGGAATCGATGAAGGATTGCGTATTTTACAAAAGGTGAAACAAGAAATTGGTGTGCCAGTTTTAACCGATGTACACGAAGATACGCCGTTGACAGAAGTCGCTGATGTGGTTGATGTGCTTCAAACGCCTGCGTTTTTAGTGCGTCAGACCAATTTTATCCAAAATGTTTGTCGCCAAGGTCTGCCGGTAAATATCAAAAAAGGCCAATTTCAAGCACCTTGGGATATGGATCAGGTGGTTGCTAAAGCACGAGAAGTTGGCAATGAGCAGATTATGGTGTGTGATCGGGGTACTTCGTTTGGTTATAACACCCTGATTTCGGATATGCGTGGCTTGGCTTCGATGCGTCGCACAGGTTGTCCGGTGGTATTTGATGCCACCCATTCCGTACAGCAGCCTGGTGGACAGGGTTCCACTTCCGGTGGGCAACGTGAGTTTGTGCCGGTTTTGGCTAGAGCGGCAGTGGCCACCGGGGTTGCTGGGCTGTTTATGGAAACCCATCCTGATCCGATGAATGCCAAAAGTGATGGTCCAAATATGTGGCCATTGCATCGTTTAAAGCCGGTGTTGGAGGTTTTAAAAGCTTTGGATGATACCGTTAAACAGCACGGTTTTATCGAAAACGATTTTATGTGATGCGCGAGTGAATCATAACGCCGCTGTCATATTGATAGTATAAAGTGGATTAAATTTTAATAATAACTGATTGAAAAGGTTGAAAAGATGTCATTGATTAAACAAGTCAAAGCGCGTCAAATTATCGACTCACGTGGCAATCCCACTGTCGAAGCAGATGTCATTTTAGAGTGTGGAGCGATTGGGCGCGCTGCGTCACCATCGGGTGCGTCAACCGGTTCACGTGAGGCGATTGAATTGCGTGATGGCGATAAAAGTAAGTATCAAGGCAAAGGCGTATTAAATGCGGTCAATAATGTCAATGGTGAGATTCGCCAGGCGTTGATTGGTCAAGATGCAACGAATCAAGCAAAAATTGACCAAATTATGATTGATTTGGATGGAACGCATAATAAAGCGCGCTTGGGCGCCAACGCGATTTTGGCAGTTTCGATGGCGACGGCAAAAGCGGCGGCGGCATCAAAAGGTCAAGCGTTATACGAATATCTTAAAAATGACACGTATCGTATGCCCGTGCCGATGATGAATATCATCAATGGTGGTGAGCACGCCGATAATAGTGTGGATTTTCAAGAGTTTATGATTGTGCCAGTTGGGGCGCCGACCTTTTCAGAGGCGGTGCGTTATGGCGCGGAAGTATTTCATACGTTGAAAAAAGTGTTGCACGATAAAGGCTATAATACCGCGGTAGGTGACGAAGGCGGGTTTGCTCCGGATTTGAAATCGAACGAAGAAGCGATTACGGTGATTTTAGAGGCTATCGAAAAAGCCGGTTATGTTGCTGGTAAAGATATTATGATCGCCTTGGATGTCGCGGCATCTGAGTTATACAAAGACGGGCAGTATGTATTGGCTTCGGAAGGGCGTACCCTTAGTTCGGCACAAATGGTCGATTTCTATGCCGACTGGTGCAGTAAATATCCGATTATTTCAATCGAAGACGGTTTTGATGAAAGCGATTGGGATGGGTTTAAAATGCAAACTGAAAAAATGGGTAAAAGCGTACAGTTAGTTGGCGACGATTTATTCGTTACCAATACTAAAATCTTGAAAGAAGGGATTGAAAAAGGTATCGCTAACTCGATTTTGATTAAAGTCAACCAAATCGGAACCTTGACCGAGACGCTTAACGCCATTCAAATGGCTAAAGAAGCTGGTTATACTGCGGTAATTTCTCATCGCTCGGGTGAAACTGAAGATGCGACGATTGCGGATATTGCTGTAGCAACTGGTGCGGGTCAAATCAAAACAGGCTCGATGTCGCGCTCTGATCGTATCGCCAAATACAATCAATTAATTCGTATCGAGGAAGCTTTAGCTGAGCAAGCGGTTTATCCCGGTATGAACGCTTTTTATAACCTGAAATAACGGATTGACAAGACGGATGCGTGTTGTTTTGATTTTTTTGGCCGTCTTGTTTTTTCTTGCCTTGATTCGCCTATTGTCTTCTCATGGGGGCTTGGGCGAATATCTTGCGCTTCATGCGCGTCTGAATGAGTTAACTGAACAAATTCAACTCAAAACGACTGAGAATCAGCTTCTTAAACACGAAGTTCGTGACTTGCAAAGCGGAACCTTGGCGATTGAAACCATGGCTCGTCAGCAATTAGGCATGATCGGATCCGATGAAGTGTTTATCAAGTTGCTGGAGTTAAAGCCGAGTCAGGTGGTCGCGCCACCGCCAAATGAAGATGAACTACCACAAGTCGTTGAAAATCCCTTGCCGATTAATCGTTTAGATTGATGGGTGCCTTGATTGGCCTTCGCTTAACCTCAAATAATTTTTGAGGATCAACTCTGTTTACTCGTACACGATAGGTCGACTTATGTAAGGGCTAGTGGGCTTTGAGCAGAACATACACGGCACCCGTCCCTCCGTCTTTGGGTAGTGCGCTGGTAAAAGCTAAGACTTCTTTATAGTATCTGAGTTGTTGATTGACTAGGTTTTTTAAAATCGGGTAGTCGTTTTGTGCATTATGTCCTTTGCCGTGGATGACAAGCAGATAGCGGTGTGTTAATTGGTACTGGTGTTGAATAAAGTGGCTTAGACGTTGCTGAGCGCTCAATTCGTCGTCACCATGTAAATCCAAGCTGGCATCGAGTTCAAACACGCGTTTTCGTAAGCGCGTTAAATCTTGTAGACGAAAGCCTTTTTGGTAAAACTCGAGCTTTTCATCAGCGCTGACTCGGTGTGTGTGGTGCGCACTGCCGACGGGGGGGCGCTCGGCGATAAATCTTGGTTTTCGCCCCGCGCGCTTTAGTTTCGGCGGTGATATATCGGCTTGATTTGTTGCTG
>JAVETW010000131.1:0-2612 GCA_034005865.1 Thiomicrospira sp.
CACATGCAGGATACCGTTCTAGCACATGCAGGATACCGTTCTAGCACATGCAGGATACCGTTCTAGCACATGCAGGATACCGTTCTAGCACATGCAGGAGCACATTAAAAAACACCCCGAAAACCCTTTAAATTCAATCACTTGCACGGTTTGCAAAAATCGTGCTAATCATTCTTTAATCTTTATTTAATCAGCGCGTGCGCGCGAACGGGCTTTTCAAGCCCGCTAGGAAGCGCCCAAAAGGCGCTTTAAGAAAGGGGGCAATCGCCCCCTTTGGAACCCCCCCTTCAGTCGCCTTCGGCTCCTTGCGCGCTTCGCTTGCAGGTCGCTTCGCTCCCTAGCTTGGCTTTTGAGTGCGGTGTGGCGTCCTCTTGGGACTTATGGCGGTGGCATGGAGAAAAGCCCGTGGTGGCCTTAAAATTGGCGGGTGCAGGCTACGGCTTCGCCTATCTGGGGCTACGCCCCAGCCCCCTAACTAGAAGCCGGCCAGCTTATCTAGCTCGGCGACACGTTTTTCCGCTTTTTTATTGGCTTGGTGAAGACTCTCTAGCTCCTTTTTCGCCTTCGTTACACGGTACCCAATAGTTTCTAATTCTTTCTTAGCGTTCGTTATACGGGCATCGATTTCCTGCTCTGCCCTTTTCGCATCGGCCACCTGGCCTTGAATTTGCGCAAGGTTTGCCTGCAAATCGGCCTTTTCGGAAGCCACTTTCTTAGTATGACGGTAAAGCACCAGCACAGGAGCGACGAGCAAGCTTAGCGCTGCTGCTACAGCGAGTGAGGATCGTAGAAAAAGCGCAGCTTCGTAAAGCGGACTCGACCTGTGGCCGAGTTTATAAGCGTCCAGCCCAGCTTCCGCCGCCGCGTAGTCGCAAAAAGCAATCGGCAATATCTTTAAATCTTTAAATCTGTTACAGTGTAACAGCATGGATACATCACGACTTTTTTTTACATCTAGCCGCTGACTTTGATCGGCGATTTGTGCTTCAAGCGAAGCTATGTGCTTCTGTAAAGCTTTTATCTCATGCGGGCACCCATCACCACACCCTGTCAAAAAAAAGAGTGTGGCGGTGCATAAAATTGCGATTTTAGCTTTCATTGTCGCACCCCCGCCATTTTTGCTACTTTTTCTGACACTTTAACTGCGACGTTTACAGCGTTTACGTCTGCAATGGCTCTTTTAATCGTGCGCTCTAGTGCTGGTGTTGGCACCATGTACAGCACGCTATCAACGGCTTTTTGCCTTACCGCATAATCTGCGGCTGCTATCGCATCGCGCAAAATACCCGCGTTTTTGGGTGTCATTTCAACCTCAATCCCGATTCGGTATTTATCTGCATTTTCTATCACTGCATCAAAAATCTTGCCTGCTGTTCCGTCCCTGTACTCCCACTCGCTTGCATACTTCAAATACCCATGCCTTAGCATGTGTATCACAGCCGCTTGAACCGTCAAATCGTGCCTTTTGGCGGCACTTGTTGTTAAGCTTGATGTTTCCGTAAACGGTTTTGTAAACGCCCTGTTTGGTTGTGCCATGGATAGCTTAAAAATGCCGTCAGCTTTAAGCACGTAGCCTACCCTTGATATGTCTGTAGCCAGTGTGAAGCTTCTTATAAACTTGTTGTCCCACCTTCTAAGTGCAGCCCTGATTGAAGCGGCTTCCCCTTTTGTGTCTGTAACGGTAAGTAAATCTACTAATATTTGTTGGCTTGCATAGCGCCACCGATACAACCAATCCAGCACAACTAAAAGGCGTATTTCGCCCTTTTTGTTGTCGCTTGATGTGTCAGTGAGTTGGTCAAAAAAAGCTGGCTTGTGTGTGCGTATAGTCATGTTTTACCCTCCTGTATAGTAGTGCTCTAGGCGGTACTCGGGCACGAGTACCGCTGCACACTAGCTAAAGGAGTGCATCGAAATTAGAAGCAAAAGCCTACAACCTACCCGCTAGGGCGGGCAGGCCTGCGCGGTTCGGCTGGACGCCGCCCCTTGCAAAGAGCCTTCAGCCCCGCTGGCGCGGGACTTGCGCGGGTTTCCCTGAACGGGAAACCCTTGCCCTCCACCTCGCTAGGGCGAGGTTGCGCAGGGTGTACGCTGGACGCTTCCACCCTTTGCCCGCCGTCGTCTGCTGTCGCCGCCGACCAACCGGCTTTTCCGGACTCGCATGTGCATGCTCGGTCGCTCCGCGACTGCTGTACGCATCCAAAAACCCAGTTGGTCGGCGCCTAGGGCGCGACGGCGGCCGGGGCGTCGCGTGGGCGCTCCTACCTCTCGCACACCCTTCGGTCGCGTGGGCGCTTCCTCAGTCACTGCGCGCTGGGGCGCTTGTGGTGCTCACAACTCCGACCGCTGGGGCGGTCTGCGCGCTAGGGCTTGCCGGCGCACGCTAGGGCGTGCTTACTTCGCGGCTGAACGCCGCTGCGCGCTGACGCTTGCAAAAGCGCCAAGCAGGGGCGGAGCGGTTTACTGCAAAAGTAAATTTTCAAAAAAACCTTTATTTGTTACACGGTTATGAATATAATAAACCCATATTACACGGTAACGAATAAAGGAGTTTGACATGAAAGACGTAAACGACACAGCAACAGCGGAGCTTGAGATCAAGCCGGTTTCAA
>JAVETW010000132.1:0-2600 GCA_034005865.1 Thiomicrospira sp.
TTATACAAAAATTTATTGGTTCAAAGGTGGATGGGAAGAATGGACGGCGGCCGGTCTGCCTGCCGAGCGTTAATTTTATCGATACGTTTTATCACCGCTCTTGAAGCAATGGCATCAAGGGCGGTTTTGTTATTAACTATTTGAGTACTTATAGCTATGCATCACACAAAATTAGAAGTTACATCACAGGGTCGGATACTTATACCTTCGGACTATGTATTAACGTCACGAACGGATTTATTTGGAACGATTGTAGATGCAAGCGATGATTTTGCTGAGGTGTGTGGTTATAAAGCTGATGAATTAATTGGACAGCCACATAACATAATTCGTCATCCCGACGTACCGAAAGAGGCCTTTCGTGACTTATGGAGTACTTTAAAAGGAGGCGGTTCATGGCAGTGTATTGTAAAGAATCGTGCGCGAGATGGTCATTATTATTGGGTGGTTGCCAACGCATCCCCTATAAAAAACGATCAAGGTGAAGTCGTTGAGTACTTATCGGTAAGAACGCCAGCCACCGATGAGCAGATTGCAATAGCTGAAAAGTTGTATGCGCTACTAAATGCGGGAGATGTGTGTTTGGAAGGTGGGATTCCGATCACACGGACACAGCAACGTTTTCGGAAGTTGAACCCCTTTAAAAACTTTAAAAACCTTTCATTTCGTTACAAGTCCTACATTATGTTGGGTTTGTTTATTTTACCTATGCTGTTGGTCGTATTGTTGTCGCTTCAATACATTGAAAGGCAGGTTCGTGAAATTTGGTTTGATGATATTGCAAAAGGCATTGAGTTGGCCGCTAGAACTGAGTTGCGTTATACCGATCCTAAAATGCGACAAACTTTAATGCTGGCACAAAACACACCAGAATTTAGAGAGCTTTCCAAAAAAGTCATGAAAAACAAAAATGATTTAGAGACAAAAGCAAAGTTAGTGTCCTATTTATACGAAGTTTTTTCAGGCGGTGCGTTTGGGCGTAATGAGTTGTCAGGGCTAGCCATTAGAGTCTTTGATCCACAGTTTAATTTACTTGCTCAAGGTGTAAAAAAAGCAAATTGGACACCAGCAGAAGGATTGCACCAAGAGTTTAAACAACGTGCTTTAGCACGCACAGGTGCAGAAAGAATGACACCGCTGTCCTTTTTATATGAGCAAGAGGATCAAGCCGTTTACTCGATGATTATGCCTTTTGGTGGGCTGAGGGTAGTCGGCTATTTAGAGCTAATGATCGATCCTGCGCATAATTTAAAACAAGTCGAAAATATTTTAGGACTTCCGCTCAAAATTAATTATATAAACGGTGATGAGTACTACTTGTCCGAGTCTTGGCTAGAAACATCGGGCAATAACTCACCTTACGTTTACCCTGTTACAAGAGTATTGCAAGGTGATGATGCCAAGCCGATTTTGGTGCTAACTTTAAAGCAAGATATGAATGAGTT
Source organism: Thiomicrospira sp. (assembly GCA_034005865.1). Lineage (GTDB taxonomy): Bacteria > Pseudomonadota > Gammaproteobacteria > Thiomicrospirales > Thiomicrospiraceae > Thiomicrospira. The sequence continues at coordinate 1,446 of JAVETW010000132.1, forward strand.
TATCTCTGCTTTAAGGACAACAGAATACTTAGTGGCGTTAGTGTTTGGTTTTGTTGTCTTAATTATTGTCATGCTGGTTTACTGGGCGGCAACACGTTTAATGAAACTTGTTTCTGGCATGATGACAACGATGGAACGTGCGAGTTTAGGTCATTTTGACCAACGTATTATTTCGCCAATATCTGAAGATGAATTTGGACATATGATTGTTGCGTTTAACAATTTAATGAATTCATCCCAATATGCATTAGTAAGTGTTACGAGGTCGCTGCGTGCGCTGAGTAGCGGTGATACCCAAACACGAGTCGATTATCGATTTGAGGGGGATTTGGCTAGATTAAAGCAAGTGACGAATGACAGCCTTGAGAAAATAGAAGTAACATTTCAGTCCATTATTAAAGGATTTATGGGGCTAAAATCAGGTGAATTTAGTCAGCCTTTCGAATTGGATACCCGTGTTGGCGGTGCATTTAAATCGATGTTAGTGCAGATGGATGATGTGCGCCATACTTTAAATGGTGTTGTGAACAGCTTGAAAGTATCTTCGCAGAAGATGGCTGAAGGCGATTTTAGTTATCGTATTTCAGAAAATTTACAAGGGGATTTAGAGAGCTTAAAAACGGATTATAACAAGTCGATTGAGGCATTGGAGGCCGCCCTCAATGATATTACGCAAGTAGTCGTTGCACAGTCGGATGGCGATTTAACGCGTGATGTCAGCGCCCATTATTTAGGTGAATTGGGTGTTTTAAAAGAAGCCGTGAATGCAACGGCTCAAAAGTTAGTGAGCGTCGTATCCGGTGCGGTTGAAACCTCAAACGTTGTGAGCTCTGCCGCTCACGAAGTTTCATCAGGATCGTTAAGTCTTAGTCAGCGTGTACAGGAACAAGCCGCCGCGCTGGAGCAAACCTCTGCGACGATGGATGAAATGAACGCCGCTGTTCAGGCCAATACCGAAAACGCCCAACAAACAGCACATGTTGCGCAAAAAGTGCAAACACAATCTCAGGAAGGTGTTGCGGTTATGCAACAAACCATCGCGGCCATGAACGCGATTCAAGAATCCAGTCACAAGATTGCCGAAATCGTCACCTTGATTGACGGCATCGCCTTCCAAACTAACCTACTCGCGTTAAACGCTGCCGTAGAAGCGGC
>JAVETW010000079.1:0-10358 GCA_034005865.1 Thiomicrospira sp.
AGAAACTTTAGGCATTGCTTGTGCCCTGTTTAAAGGTTTTAAAAAACGTCAGATACCGTCAAAGGAGTATGAGATGGGGTTAGAAAAAGAGAATAGCAGCCGGGACTATTTGTTTGGTCGATTGTTAGCGATTGCCGAAAAAATCGAAGAAACCGCACTTTATGTCGCAGGTGAAAACCGTTCGACAACTGCCGCAAGGTTAATGCAACGATTTGCTGACAGACCGTTTTCAACTTGGCGCAATATCGAGTTGGCGTTAAATCCCTATATTCAACGGCTAAAAGTAAATCGAGCTCCGTTTTTATTTAAAAGACTAACTGAGCTTGATGAGGTGATGGGAATGTTTAACTCTACGGAATTTAATTCTGATAAATCGCTTTCTGGTGAGTTCTTATTAGGCTTTCATGCTCAGAGGCTTGAATTGAATAAATCTAGAGAAGAAACACCTGACACACAAACTTATTCTGATCAATAATCCTAGAGGAAATAACCATGAGCTTACAAAATAAAATTGATTTCGCTGTGATTTTTAGTGTTAAAAATGCCAATCCTAATGGTGATCCATTAAATGGTAATCGGCCAAGAACTGACTATGAGGGTTTTGGTGAGATTTCTGATGTGTGTTTAAAGCGTAAAATTCGAGATCGCTTACAGGATGCGGGTGAATCGATTTTTGTACAATCGGATGAAAAGAAAACCGATGGGATGCCTAGCTTAAAAGCTCGTGCGGAATCGGACGACTTTGGTTTGGGTAAAGATGCGCTTAATGCTAAGAAAACCAAGTCAGAAGAGATGGCTAAATTGGCGTGCCAAAAATGGTTTGATGTTAGAACATTTGGACAATTGTTTGCGTTCAAAAGTGACACGAAAGACGGTGTATCCATACCTATTCGCGGACCGGTTTCAATTCAATCGGCATTCAGTATTGAACCCGTGAGCATTACGAGCACACAAATTACAAAAAGTGTTAGCGGTGAAGGAGATGGCTCTAAAAAAGGTTCAGATACGATGGGCATGAAACACCGCGTTGATAAAGCTGTGTATGTAACCTTTGGTGCCATGTCGCCACAACTAGCAGAGCGCACTGGTTTTAGTGATGAAGATGCAGAAAAAATCAAAGCTACCCTTCCAAAGTTATTTGAAGGTGACGCATCTTCCGCGCGACCTGAAGGAAGCATGGTTATTGAGAAAGTGATCTGGTGGCAACACAATTCAAAAGCAGGTCAATATTCATCAGCCAAGGTGCATCGAACACTGGAAGTAAAACCAGATGGCAGTTATGAATTACATAATTTGGAAGGTTTAGTGCCTGAAGAAATTGACGGTTTCTAACCATGTCTGACACCCGCTTGATTCCTTTGTCGGCGTTGCAGCATTATGCTTTTTGTCCGCGTCAGTGTGCGCTCATTCATAATGAGCAGGCCTGGTCGGAGAATTGGCTGACCGCGCAAGGCCAGCAATTGCATCAGCGGGTGGATCATGGTTTACCCGAATCCCGCAAAGGGATTCGTTACGAACGCGGGGTAGAGGTTTCTGCCCCAAAACTCGGTTTAACCGGAAAGCTGGATTTGGTGGAGGTCGAAATTGCTACTAGAGCCTGTTTTCCAGTTGAATACAAACGCGGCAAACCCAAGCAAGAACATATCGATTTAATTCAACTTTGCGCCCAAGCGCTCTGTCTGGAAGAAATGCTTAATATCAACGTGCCGCATGGTGCTATTTGGTATTGGCAAACGCGTCACCGTCACCAAGTAGAGCTCACCCCAGAGCTTCGGCAAGAAACGTTCGATATTATTAATGCAACGCGTGAATTGCTCAATTCCGGCCAAACCCCCAAAGCTAAGTATGAAAAAAAGTGCCAGGCCTGTTCACTGTACGATTTATGCAATCCTAAGCTGACCTTTCGCGATACCAGTCGTGCCTATGTAAAGGCGATTTATCAGGAGAATGCCGATGAAGAAACTGCAAAATAGCCTTTACATCACCCGCCAAGGCGCTTATCTGCACAAAGAGCGCGAAACCTTAGTGATTGAGGTTGAAAAAGAAAAGGCGATGCAAGTGCCGATTCATGCCATTCAAGCGATTTATTGTTTCGGTAATGTGATGGTGTCACCATTCTTGATGGGGTTTTGCGCCGAAAACGGCGTGCATTTGGCATTTTTTACCGAATACGGGCGATTTTTAGGGCGCTTGCAAGGCAAGCAAACCGGCAATGTTTTATTGCGACAAACACAGTATAAAACCGCAGAGCTTAAACCCGAATCGATCTCGCGCAATATCATTGCCGCGAAAATCACCAATTCTCGATCCGTGTTGTATCGGCATTTGCGTAATCATGGCGAAAATGCAGATGTTAATCAAGCGATTGTGCAAATGTCTTCCTCGTTAAGACGACTGCAAAAAACAGACAATCTCGACAGTATTCGCGGCATAGAAGGGGAAGCAGCGGCTTTTTATTTTGGCGTATTCGATCAACTCATTTTGCCATCGGTTGGTAAAGGCTTTGAATTTAACACGCGAAGCCGTCGTCCGCCATTAGATAGAGTAAATGCCTTGTTATCTTTTTTATACAGTGTGGTCGGCAATGATATTAGTGCCGCATTACAAGGTGTTGGGCTTGATCCGCAAATGGGCTTTTTGCATCAAACCAGGCCTGGTCGTGACAGCTTGGCGCAAGATGTATTGGAAGAGTTTCGGGCTTGGTTGGTCGATAGATTGGTGCTGAGTCTGATTAATCGCAAACAAATTAAGGCCAATGATTTTGAAATTGAAGTTAGCGGGGCAGTCAAATTAAAAGACGATGCGCGTAAAACCGTGTTGGTTGCCCTGCAAAACCGCAAGCAAGAAACGGTTAAGCATCCATTTTTAAATGAAGACGTACCGATTGGCTTATTGCCCCATGTTCAAGCCTTGTTATTGGCGCGACATTTACGTGGCGATTTAGCTGAGTATCCGCCTTTTGTGCCGCGATAGGGGGTGCGCGATGATGGTTTTAATCACTTATGATATTTCGTTTGACGACCCGGGTGGCCAACGCCGTTTGCGCCACATTGCTAAAGCCTGCTTGGATTATGGAGTACGCGTGCAATACTCGGTTTTTGAATGTGAACTGGACCCGGCGCAATGGGTAGTATTAAAGGCAAAACTGTTGGAAATATTTAACGAAGAAACCGATAGTTTGCGTTTTTACATGCTCGGTGCGCAATGGCGCAACAAGGTTGAGCATCATGGCGCGAAAAAGTCATTAGATATTTTTCAAGACACGTTGATTTTATAGAGTTATCCTATATGATAACAACTGGGGGTTATGTTGCACTATTGGACAGTTAAGTTTTATCAAGGAGTGGAGAAAGATATTCGTGAGATGCCAATTGGCATTAGAAGTCGGATGGTGAAGTTGCTTGAGGTCATTCAAATTAAAGGCCCAGACTTGGGTGAACCTCTGACGAAGCCTTTAGGAAAAGGCTTGTTTGAAATCAGAGCAAAAGCAGCAGAAGGAATCGGGCGCAGCCTGTTTTGTTACCAGCAAGGTAAAACGATTGTTATTCTTTATGCCTTTGTGAAAAAAACACAGAAGACCCCCAAAACAGTATTGGATATTGCAAGGCGGCGTCAGAAGGAGATTGAATATGGAAATGATGACATTAGATGAACTAAAAAATGAATTAATGCAAGATGCAGATTTTAAGCGTGAATACGAAGCTCTTGAAGAAGAGTTTAAATTGATTGAAGCCCTAGTTGATATGCGCCAGAAGGCAGGTTTAACGCAAGAGGACATTGCTAAAAAAATGGGTACTCAAAAAAGTAATATCAGCCGGTTGGAATCTGGAAGCGGTAACCCGGGCTTGAAGACTCTGCAAAAGTATGCACATGCTTGCGGCTTTAAAATTCAGCTGCAATATACACATTAACATCTTTCAGATAATCTATCGCTAACCCCTAGTGCTCTTTAAAAATATGGAACTTTAGCGATGATAAAAAATAGCGTATTTATCAAGTTTTGGCATGAAAACCTGTCTAATTTGTTAAAATGCACGAGCTTATTATTTAGGTTAGCGAATTCCCGCCTACAACTTAACGATTTGTCTAGACTAAATGAATAAGCAGTCGCGCCCCATGCGGGCGCGTGGATTGAAACTTTGATGTATTGCTGGTATGTGGTGGCCGGTCCGCGTCGCGCCCCATGCGGGCGCGTGGATTGAAACATATACATCTTGGCTAACTTACCAAAACCCATATGTCGCGCCCCATGCGGGCGCGTGGATTGAAACATCTGCTTCACTGTTTAGACTCTCCGCCGTCTCAGTCGCGCCCCATGCGGGCGCGTGGATTGAAACTTAACCATTTGCGCGTGTACGTTTGAATGTACAGCGTCGCGCCCCATGCGGGCGCGTGGATTGAAACTTTTTCGCTTATCTCTTTACCAACAACACCCGATGTCGCGCCCCATGCGGGCGCGTGGATTGAAACTCCAAACCAACTAAGGATAATTACTTAGTGTTGTGTCGCGCCCCATGCGGGCGCGTGGATTGAAACATTTTCATAGTCATTTTCATAGTTATTAGCGACGTCGCGCCCCATGCGGGCGCGTGGATTGAAACTTAATCAGCTATGGTGGAGCTGGTAGCGGCAAGTCGTCGCGCCCCATGCGGGCGCGTGGATTGAAACAAAGCCCTCTTCTTTCGCCAGTTTAAGGGCTTGTAGTCGCGCCCCATGCGGGCGCGTGGATTGAAACCCTTACGCTATCGCCGGACTATTTGTTTTAGCGCTGTCGCGCCCCATGCGGGCGCGTGGATTGAAACACTACCATGAAGAGATTAGTCCGGGAATGTGGGATGTCGCGCCCCATGCGGGCGCGTGGATTGAAACATGTATATGCAAATGCGAGGTTAATATCATGGCTTGTCGCGCCCCATGCGGGCGCGTGGATTGAAACTGGTGTTGTTTTGCAAAATCGGTGAGGTGTTGCGGTCGCGCCCCATGCGGGCGCGTGGATTGAAACCTTATCGGTTTGCGCCAATGGCGCGGCTTCAGTTGTCGCGCCCCATGCGGGCGCGTGGATTGAAACTTGCACAGGGTATTGTGGATTAACCGGCTTTAAAGTCGCGCCCCATGCGGGCGCGTGGATTGAAACCGGCGAAGCAAAACGCTATGCTTGCTTAATTCATGGTCGCGCCCCATGCGGGCGCGTGGATTGAAACCCCGTTGGTGTGATGGACTTTTTCCTAACACGTTGTCGCGCCCCATGCGGGCGCGTGGATTGAAACCAAGACACCACTGCGCTACACAACATACCGCTCACGTCGCGCCCCATGCGGGCGCGTGGATTGAAACAGCTAATCGAAGCCGACTATTGCCCGGCCGACCTGGTCGCGCCCCATGCGGGCGCGTGGATTGAAACGTTAAAGCGCATACCTACGACAAATACGACGATGGTCGCGCCCCATGCGGGCGCGTGGATTGAAACATCCCGCCTTTGGTTTTAGGTTTCGACACCTCAAAGTCGCGCCCCATGCGGGCGCGTGGATTGAAACAGGCACTTAAACTGGCGATTGACGAAGGCATTGACGTCGCGCCCCATGCGGGCGCGTGGATTGAAACTTCGTCTAATTCGCGCCAAACCTCGGTTGATGTGGGTCGCGCCCCATGCGGGCGCGTGGATTGAAACTTGCCTGGTTTTAGGGTAATATTTAATCAAGTCAAGTCGCGCCCCATGCGGGCGCGTGGATTGAAACTGATGCGAATGGTGAGTGTTTTCCGAAGGTTGAAGTCGCGCCCCATGCGGGCGCGTGGATTGAAACGTTAAATCGCTTGGAATGTAACAAAAAAACTAAAGTCGCGCCCCATGCGGGCGCGTGGATTGAAACGGATAACGAGATTCGGATTACGGAAACGCTACACGGTCGCGCCCCATGCGGGCGCGTGGATTGAAACGACCATGGTAATCGGATCGTCGCCGACAATCGTCGTCGCGCCCCATGCGGGCGCGTGGATTGAAACGCGCCATAGTTGCCACTCACCGCTGGCTTGTAGCGTCGCGCCCCATGCGGGCGCGTGGATTGAAACATCGTAAAAACCTTGCAAACCATTATGCTTGGTCGTCGCGCCCCATGCGGGCGCGTGGATTGAAACAACGCCATCACTGGCCACAACCTAGCCGGATCCGGTCGCGCCCCATGCGGGCGCGTGGATTGAAACGTTATGTTCGCCCTGCAACGGGTAAGCAGACGTGGGTCGCGCCCCATGCGGGCGCGTGGATTGAAACCGGCATCGTGTGTCTCCTTTAAACCGTATATTGCGTCGCGCCCCATGCGGGCGCGTGGATTGAAACTTTTAAAGCCTGTTTCATCTATCGACTCATTGCCGTCGCGCCCCATGCGGGCGCGTGGATTGAAACAAGTCATTTAAAAAATCATATGATAAATCATGTTCGTCGCGCCCCATGCGGGCGCGTGGATTGAAACATTTCACCGCCCGACTTTGGTGGTGTGCAGGCCTGGTCGCGCCCCATGCGGGCGCGTGGATTGAAACGGTAAATGGTCTTGTTATTGATTAAGCCACTTTAGTCGCGCCCCATGCGGGCGCGTGGATTGAAACAACCACCGCCCCGGTTCGTGCATCGGGCATAAATGGGGTCGCGCCCCATGCGGGCGCGTGGATTGAAACGCCTTCACCAATTTTCAAATGACTAACCAAGTGGGTCGCGCCCCATGCGGGCGCGTGGATTGAAACGAGCACGCCTTTTATAATGTGGCTTAGCTTCTCGTCGCGCCCCATGCGGGCGCGTGGATTGAAACGATGTCTATTTTCATGCGCTTAGTTTACACATTAGTCGCGCCCCATGCGGGCGCGTGGATTGAAACCGAACTCTTGTGAGATTTTTAGGGCAATCGAAGCCGGTCGCGCCCCATGCGGGCGCGTGGATTGAAACAAGCTTATGGCGCAGTTCAGCCAGTTTTGCCGTAGTCGCGCCCCATGCGGGCGCGTGGATTGAAACCAAAGTTTTACTGGGATATTTTTGGCTTAAGGTGGTCGCGCCCCATGCGGGCGCGTGGATTGAAACTCAAGAAGGTTCGGCAGTCCGGCTTGATCACGAATGTCGCGCCCCATGCGGGCGCGTGGATTGAAACTGTTATCAAGAGCCGGAGGGTTAGGCATGGCATTGTCGCGCCCCATGCGGGCGCGTGGATTGAAACGTCATCGTTTTGCAAGCAGATTAGGATTTGCACAGGTCGCGCCCCATGCGGGCGCGTGGATTGAAACTGGTGTTGTTTTGCAAAATCGGTGAGGTGTTGCGGTCGCGCCCCATGCGGGCGCGTGGATTGAAACATTTATATAGCAAATCTGTTACGCATTGAACACAGTCGCGCCCCATGCGGGCGCGTGGATTGAAACCTGCTTATCAATAATGACATCTTGAGTTTGATCGTCGCGCCCCATGCGGGCGCGTGGATTGAAACAAATCAAGGTTCGCAACGACGAAGTGCAACTCAGTGTCGCGCCCCATGCGGGCGCGTGGATTGAAACCGATTTGACTTGTGGAAACCTCCATACACGCCAACGTCGCGCCCCATGCGGGCGCGTGGATTGAAACCGCGACGCTGTAGCCGTCGTGTTGTGCGACAAGACGTCGCGCCCCATGCGGGCGCGTGGATTGAAACAAAGTATCAGGCGAAATGCGCGAAATGGCTGTGCGGTCGCGCCCCATGCGGGCGCGTGGATTGAAACGCACCCAACCGCACCGGCTCATATCCAAACCTTGGTCGCGCCCCATGCGGGCGCGTGGATTGAAACTTGATTTTTGGGGTCCGCAGACGAAACCACAGATGTCGCGCCCCATGCGGGCGCGTGGATTGAAACACGATACCCGCCGTGAAGCCCTCACCTGGATGGCGTCGCGCCCCATGCGGGCGCGTGGATTGAAACAACCGTCAGCGAATCCAACTCAAATTCGGCACCGCGTCGCGCCCCATGCGGGCGCGTGGATTGAAACGACGCAAGTATATGGCGGCACGATTGGTTCGACCGCGTCGCGCCCCATGCGGGCGCGTGGATTGAAACTTCGAATGCGTCATGTAGGTTAGAGAATCTGGTAAGTCGCGCCCCATGCGGGCGCGTGGATTGAAACCCAAAGGCCCGCTTTTTTGGGGGGGGATGAATTTTTTTTGTTTAGCCTCTTGAATCTGTTTGACCTAGCCCCATAAAGAACCCTGTCTTAAATCTAAACGTTTTTGAGCGCGGTGCCTTGCGCATCGTGCGTGTTAAAACAGGGCTTTTTGTTTGGGCGAAAAGCCGACTTATATTAACTTGAGTTAGGAGAAAATCTATGAGCATTAAACCTTTACATGATCGCGTTGTAGTGCGTCGATTGGCGGAAGAGAAAGTATCTGCCGGCGGCATCGTATTGCCTGATTCAGCGAAAGAGAAACCAGCCGAAGGTGAAGTGGTTGCGGTGGGTCCGGGTAAGGCGTCAGACAGCGGTAATGTAATCGCGATGACCGTTAAAGTCGGCGACAAAGTATTGTTTGGCAAATATGCCGGTCAAGAAGTGAAAGTCGGTGGCGAAGAATTATTGGTGATGCGCGAAGACGACATTATTGCGATTCGTGGTTAATTTTTGCTCGGTAACGGTTTTACAACAGACTAATTTTGAGGAATAGATAATATGGCAAAGCAAGTTAAATTTGGTATTGAAGCCCGTGAGCGTATGGTTGAAGGGATTAATATCCTAGCGAACGCGGTAAAAGTTACCCTAGGTCCAAAGGGCCGTAATGTGGTATTGGAAAAGTCATTTGGTGCGCCAACTGTGACTAAAGATGGTGTGTCGGTTGCGCGTGAGATTGAGCTTGAAGACAAGTTTATGAATATGGGCGCGCAGATGGTAAAAGAAGTGGCATCTAAAACCAACGACGTTGCCGGTGACGGTACCACTACCGCGACAGTACTGGCGCAAGCGATTGTACGTGAAGGCATGAAATCGGTCGCCGCTGGTATGAACCCAATGGATTTAAACCGTGGTATTCACAAAGCGGTGGAAGCGGTCGTCGCTGAAATTCAAAAAATGTCTAAGCCTTGCACTACCAGCGCATCGATTGCACAAGTGGGTACCATTTCGGCTAACTCTGACAGCACGGTTGGTAAGTTGATTGCCGATGCCATGGAGCGCGTAGGTAAAGAAGGCGTGATCACGGTTGAAGAAGGCACGTCTTTGCACGACGAGTTGGAAGTGGTTGAGGGGATGGAGTTTGACCGTGGTTATCTTTCACCTTACTTCGTCAACAACCAAGAAAAAATGGTGGCGGAATTAGAAAGCCCATTCATTTTATTGTACGACAAAAAAATCTCTAATATCCGTGAATTGTTACCAACTTTGGAGGCCGTATCGAAAGCGGGTCGTCCGTTGTTGATTATTGCGGAAGACGTGGAAGGCGAAGCCTTAGCGACGTTGGTTATCAACAATATGCGCGGTATCGTGAAAGTGGCGGCGGTTAAAGCGCCTGGCTTTGGTGAGCGCCGTAAAGCCATGTTGCAAGATATCGCGGTATTAACCGGTGGTACGGTTATTTCTGAAGAAGTCGGCTTAACCTTGGAAGGCGTGACCTTGGATGATTTAGGTCAAGCGAAGAGCGTGAACGTCGGTAAAGACGCGACTACGATCATTGATGGCGTGGGCTCTAAAGAAGACATTCAAGCACGTTGTGCTCAAATTCAATCTCAAGTGGCGAACACCACCTCTGAGTATGACAAAGAGAAGCTACAAGAGCGTTTGGCGAAGTTGTCTGGTGGCGTCGCGGTGATCAAACTAGGCGCGGCGACTGAAATGGAAATGAAAGAGAAAAAAGACCGTGTTGATGATGCGTTACACGCAACGCGTGCTGCGGTTCAAGAAGGGATTGTTCCTGGCGGCGGTGTCGCGTTAGTACGTGCTAAAGCATTGGTTAATATCAAAGGTGATAATCACGACCAAGACGTGGGGATCGAAATTGCGTTACGTGCGATTGAAGAGCCAATGCGTCAAATCGCGCAAAACTGCGGTTTAGAAGGGTCGGTGATTGTAAACAAGGTGATCGAAGGTTCAGGTAACTTTGGTTTCAACGCGGCGACGGAAGAGTACGGCGATATGTTAGAAATGGGCATTATCGATCCGGCTAAAGTCACGCGTACCGCGTTACAAAACGCAGCTTCTGTAGCCGGTTTAATTATCACCACTGAAGCGATGATTGCGGATCTTCCGAAAAAAGACGCTCCAGCGGCACCAGACATGGGCGGCATGGGCGGCATGATGTAATCTGACGATTACGTCGTAAAACGTTTATAACGCGTTAATCAAAACGCCTCGTCGATTCAGTCGGCGGGGC
>JAVETW010000133.1:0-2595 GCA_034005865.1 Thiomicrospira sp.
AGCTTTTTAAAATTACCATCGGTGCCTTTGGCTTCAAAATCACCAATATCGTTGCCAATTTCGTTTCCGGTAACTACCTCGCCACCATTTTGCGCAACAGCGTGCAGCATCAGCAGCGAGAAGAATAAAATTCCGGCGGTTTTAAATAAATGTTTCATCATAATGATTTTTTAGTTTTTCGTTAAATTGTGGAACGCAAAAATAGGATTATAGTTTGTGATCAAAAAAAATAACATTCTCAATTAACTAAGTTTAACGGTTGTGTTAACCGGATGTAAACAGGCACCAACGGTGTTTTCGGAAGATTATGGTGCTTTAATCATCATTTTCAACCATTAATCAATTTGAGTGTCTATTAATACTCGAACCCAAGATACAAACCAAAAGAAAATATGCTACTTCTTCCGGCGGTGCCATCGCTATTTTTGCTGTCGTCAAATTTTATTTCTATGAAAGCCAGGCTATTTTTGGCGAATGAATAACTTCCGCCAACATCCACATATCGCACAGTGTAATCGCCAACAAGTTGATCGCTTTTAGGTTGTAAGAAGTTGAGGCCGGAATAAACTGACCACTTTTCAAGAAAACGATATTGGGTGTAAAACTCAACACCATAGCCGTTAAAATAAGTACGGTTTTCGTCGATTTCGTGGTTGGTAAACGAGCTGGCCGTTACACTCACGTTGACGCGTCGATTATCGTATTGCACACCGGCAATCATCGCTTCATCGCCGAGGTGAGGCTGGGTAATGTCGGGATCTGCAATGCCGTCGCGCACTTTACTGTAGGCGCCACCAAAACGGAGATTTTCTACAGGTTTTATTATTAATGAAACAGCATAAACATCAGCGTAATTCTTGTAGTTTGGCGAGATAAATCTGTTTTGCACCTGGAAGCCAACGCCGAAATAATCGTGAAGGAAACGATATTGAAAGGCGTTTGCAGGGCGTCCGGTGCCGGAAATTGAGCCATCTGTTCCGGCAGCAAAAGCTCCCGTAGCATCACCACCAAAAGCGTAAAAGGCATCAGTGAACTGAGCAATATCGTAATAAACCGACCACTGCTTGCCCCATGTCAACTGACCAAATTTCGTATCAATTCCCACCCAGCCTATACGCGACGTAAAAATGTTATCCAGCTCACCAACAGCACCGCCCGGGTCGGCGCTAAATACTATTTTTGTTTGGGTGCCTACTATGTTTACGCCCACCTCCAATTGCCCGATGGCGTCGATACCTTTGGTGATATTGGTACGCAGCTTCAAGCCTATCCTGCTGGATTGATCCCGAATACCAAACTCGCCTTCAAAGGATGCGCCGGCTTTAAAACGCAGGCTACCATACAGATCGGTTATAGCGTCGAGCTTTGCAGCAAAGTTAACAGCACTCGCTGTGCTGTCGGTTGCCTTCGTGGTTTGTGCTTGTAGCGGTTTTGCGGAAAAAAATAAAAACTGCAAGAATGCACCGAGGAACAAAAGGCCATACAACTTAACATGGTAAAAAGTAATTTTCATCTCACTATCGGATTAAACCTTTTACTTTTATTGTAAAGTGATCTTGCTGGTGTAAGACGCACTGTGTGAGGTAAGCCTGACAAAATAAATGCCGCCGGGCAATCCTGACAAATCCGTAGCATGTAGAATTTTCCCGTCTACCGGCACAATTGATTGTGTGTAAACTGTGCGGCCATAAATGTCGTAAACGTCAAGGGCAAAGCGTTCCGTTCCGGTATTTTCTAATGTAATATTCACCAGGCCATTGGTCGGGTTAGGATAAAGACTCAAAATACCAGTACCTACATTGCGATTATTAATACTTGTAACATCGGTGATGGCAATGTCGTCGATTGCTAGATCGCCGCGCTGGCCACCAGCTGTAAAGACTCTGAAACGTAGGCCTATTTTTTTGCCATTGTACTCGGTCAGATCGGCCACTATATTTTTCCATTCATCGCCCTGGTTGCCAATTATTGGCGTCATAATGTCGCGATGAATGGTGGAGCCGTCGAAAAGGTCCACATGCAAGCGGCCAATATCAGTGCCGTATGCATGTACCCAAAAATCGAGCGCCGGACTTACGCCACCGGCAAGGTCGATGCATGGCGACATCATTATGGCTTCTTTATCAAAACAAATAACCGATGGCTCGGTGTAAAGATATTTCCCTTCGCTGGTGCCGGTGGTATGATCGGCTGACGGGCCGGTGTTGTAGGTGCTGGTGCCGCCATGCCACACACGCCAGTCCACATCATCTTTTTCGAGATTGGGCAGATTGATCCAGTTTTCTGAAAGTGGGCAGTCGAGCAACTCGCATAGTGGCGCCGGAATACAATTTTCGAAGTTCTCGAAAGTCTGCGTATTTCCAGGTAAGAAAATAGCGCCATCAATTACTTCCAGATTGGTGATGAACAGATCGTTATCGGGATTGTCGTCGGGAGCATATTCCACCCAGGTTTTGAGCACGTATTCGCCAATTTCGATAATGCTTAGGGGATCGCTAAAGGTGAACATGATTGTAGAATCGGGCTGGATGGTTCCAAAATAGGTTTCTGTATAAATTACTCCCGCATCGAGCTGATAGCCAAACTCCGGATTTA
>JAVETW010000134.1:0-2592 GCA_034005865.1 Thiomicrospira sp.
TAGTCGGTCTGATTGATCAAACCGCCCCCGGCGAAGACCCGACAAAAGGCGATATGCTCAGTGGTGCAGAAAGCTTTTTGCAAAATCTGGCGCAACAAAGCACCGAGACCTTGGTGATTAACAAAATTACCCTGACATCGCAACCAGACACCGGCGCGCCCGCCGCACCGATTGTGATCAGCGGTACCGCCAATAGCGTGACCACGCCAAGCGGAAACACGGTGTTGCCAGTCGAAGCCTTGGTGATTGATGCGCGCAGTTTACCGTCAGGCACGATACTCGATTTACACCATATTGAGTTTGCGGTGATTATCGGTGACAACATCACCATACGCGGCGGAGACGGTGCCAATATCCTCTATGCTGGAGCAGGCAGTCAAAACATTCGTCTTGGCGCGGACGATGACATTCTCTATGCCGGCGATGGCGATGACTGGGTCGGCTCCGAAGGCGGCAACGACCGAATATTTGGCGAAAGCGGACACGACGTGCTTTACGGCGGCACAGGCGATGATTATCTTGATGGCGGTGATGGCATTGACTTTGCACTGTATCAATACAACCGCGCCGAATATGAAATTACACAACTGGGCAATGGATACTGGCATGTTTCTCATGCCATTGAAGGAACGGATACGTTAATCAATATTGAATATTTACAATTTGCCGATCAAACGCTGCGCTTAGCCGACAGCGACGGCACAAACCTGATGCAATCGGGCTTATTATTTTTCTAAAAGGACACATTATGCAAAGAGACACCTTGTTACCTCTGACCCTTGGCGCGCTGAGCTTCACCCTATTAAGCGGCTGTGGCGGTGGCGGTTCGAGTGGCTCCACGCCGCCGCCCGCACCGCAGGAGATCACCCTCAACGCCGATAACTACGACGACATCGCCATTGGGGTGAACAATCAACTTAATGACTTTATACAAAGTCTGCGCACACCGTTGGCGGCCAACGATTCAGCAGGCCTGATTCAAGCGGTGCTAGTACAAGGGGTGCAAACCCTGTTACCCGATGATGCCGGACAACAAGCCATCGCCGACCTGGTGATTAATCAGCAGGCCTGCAACAGCGGCGAGGTGAACACCGATAACAGCAACGGCGTGCGTTATCAGTTTAACGCCTGTGTTAAAAACGGCTATACCTTTAATGGCGAACTCCATTACCAACACACGCCGGGCAGCAACCAAGCCAGCTTAAACTATAACAACCTCAAAGCGGCGTTTGCGCAAAACCAATGGGTCACGCTCAATGGCCGCAAAGCCCTGACACTGACAATGGAACCGGCAAATCAACGGGTTCGCAGCGAAGTGAGCGCGGGCGATTTAGTGGCGAGCAACCCCGAAGGAAGCAGCACACAACGCCAAGGCTATACACAAGGCTATACGCGTATCGGCACCGAATGGCGCCTTAGCGTCAATGGCACGGTGCAATTGACGATGAGCAACCAACAGCAAGCGCAACTACACCTGAGCAACGCCAGCGACCTACAAGGCACGGTAGACAACACGCAAACGCCGCCCAAGGATCAAGCGCCGATGTTTGGTGACTATGCGATTGTGTGGAATGACAGCCAGAAAATCGGCCTGAATGCGCTGGGCAATGGGCAAATCAACGCCGCGTTTTACCCGCAAAAAGATGGCGCGGCACAAACGCAGTTTACTTTCTGGTGGGATAGAGCTTATCCGCAATAACGAGCCTTAAGCCTTGGCGTGCAAACGCTTGGGCTTTTCGTATACTCCCTTCGGCGCAATACTCTCTGCGCAGCCATCGTTCTAGCGCGTTATAATCTTTTAGGTAGCGATCAGCAGCAACTAGACATCGTACCCGCTTGACTATCAATCAACTGATCTATAAAGCGTAATTTACCGAGAATAATCGGGGTCAGTACAAACGGATAGGCATCTGCCAACCCCATGCTGCGATTGAGGGCATTCAAAACCTGTGTCACTCTTGCCCATTCGGTTATCCATTGATCGAAATCGTGCGCTTTAGGTTCATAATCGGTCAGTCCATAAGCGTGCGCCGTGTCGAGTGTATCGGTAATATGCAGATAATGCGCCCAGGTTTCCGCCCAATCTTCAAGCGGATGACTGGTGGCATAACCGCTAATAAAACTCACCGGCCAATCGCGCGCCGGACCATATTCATAATAAATACTCAGCGCACGCTGGTAATCAAAGCGCTCATCACCAAATACCCGTCGAAACTGCACCAAGGATTCGTCTTTTAACAACATCATCCAATAATAATGCCCGACTTCATGGCGAAAATGCCCTAATACCGTGCGATAAGGTTCATTCATCGCTTCTTTCATGGTGTGCAAAAAGCCTTCATCCGCTTCGGCGGCATTCAGCGTAATCAAGCCGTTGTAATGACCGGTTAGCACGTGCTCGATATTGACGTTCGGGTTACTGCGCTGATCTTCCAAAAACTGAAATGCCAACCCGGTTTGATGAACCTCGCGCCCGCGTACATCCAGGTTTAAACTCAACAAGGTATAAAACAATCGGCGTTTGGCCTGCTCCAACTTTTTCCAGCGCAAGGGATTTTTCTTGCGCGACAAATCAGGAATGGTTTGGGTAGT
>JAVETW010000135.1:0-2573 GCA_034005865.1 Thiomicrospira sp.
AGGTTATCGTTTAACGCACCGAGAAACTGAACACTAAATAACGCGAAAAACGGGCGTTGAAGAATGAAAGGTAAAGCGCGCATAAAAAATTTTCCCGATGGATAACCAGGCCTGGTTAAACGTTAATTTTCAAGATGGACGTGTTCGTTTTATCACAAAAACAGCCCTTTTAATTGAAATTTCTGCGAGGTGTTGTCCAATCATTTTTCAATTTACGACATGAAACGAGTCCGTTGTATAAGACGCTGACATGATTAAAAAAGGTTAAAACGCGCCACTTCGTTGTTGCAAAACTTGGCAGGAGCGCGCTATTACCTGCGTTTTGCGCCTAGAATTGACACGTTTTCCCAGGTTGTTCCATTTTTTTCTTTCATGCCCTGACGCGTGCAAAGGACTCAAAACAAAAAATAATAAGTGCTAAGTCTAGTGCTATGCGCGATAAATCATTAATTAAATAATTCTATGCTAGTATATAATTTACTTGAAATCGATTGACAGTATCCGTGTCTTTTGGTTGAATTGTCCTATAAGTACATAAAAATAAAATAAACTCTTTTGCAGTCGGTTTTGAGAAGATAATCGGCTTGAAATAGGGGCTTAACGTGTTTGGCGTTGAAGCGGGCGAGGTGGTGTGGTTTTGTTATAGTTCGGGCGGCGGCTTACGCCGCTCTTTACCTTGGAGTGTTTAAATGCGTGCAACTCGTCTTTCTCACAGCTTAATGCGTTATACCTTGGTGATTCTAACGCTCAGTTTAATGTTATTGGGGGCGACCTTGTATTGGCAGCAGGTGATGCCCATCGAAGCCCGTCAACTGTCCGCACAACAGGCCGAGTTGCGCCACAATATTGATACCAAAATGCAATCGCGTTTAGACGTGGTGATGGCGTTGGCCGTCGGCGCAGCGCAGGATCATACCTTGCGCCAAGCCTTATTGGGCGACATCCCACGCGACATAGCCGCCAGTGCGTTGGCGAATACGCGTGAGCATTTTGCGCAAACCACAAATAATGTGTATGGCAGTATTCAAATCCATGTGTTTGATGCAAAACAGCATTCGTTTATTAAGTCATGGGCGATAAATAGTTTTGGTGAAGGCATTCGTAATTCGTTGGTGGCGGGGGTTTACCGCGATAAACGTTTTAATGGCAGTATTACGTTGACGCGCAATGGACCGGCGTTGTTAGGGGTCGCACCGGTATTGCATCAGGGCGAAGTGATTGGTGCGGTGGCGGTGACCGGCGGCTTTGGTGTCGTGGTGCGTGATCTTAAAGCGGAAGGCATTGATTGGGTGATGCTGTGGGATGAGGCGTATATTCAGCGCCATTTTCCGGCCTTAGCTGAAACGGTGAAGGACAATACGCGCTACGATGCACAGCATATTGTTGCGCACAATCGCTGGTTTTCGACCGATGTTGTCAAGCAATTACAAGCCGGTGGTTTTGCGTCGGCCGAGGGTCAGTCTGCGCTGATTGCGTTAAAGCATGATGTTATTTATGCCGATTTACCGGCGTTTGATGAGGCCGGTGAGGTGTTGGGGCGTTATCTTTTCTTGCGTTCGGCGGACAATTTAAACGCGATGATTGCACAGCAAACGCAAGCGGTGATGACCACATTGGTTTTAATTGCGTTGGTGGTGAGTTTAATTATGTTGGTGTTGATGTGGCTGGTGAATCGTCGCGTGGTGCGTCCGGTGGTGAGCTTGTCACAGACGATGAAACAAATCAGCGATTCGGGTGATTTTAGTCATCGTGTTGCCGCGACCGGCAACGATGAAATTGGGCAGATGGCGAATAGTTTTAACCGTTTGTTGACGCAGACGCAGTCGGCGATTAATGCGACCAACGATGTGGTGGATGCCTTAGCTAAAGGACGTTTTGATTCGAGAATTGAACTGGCTTTAAACGGTGATTTAAACAAGTTAAAACAAGGCGTTAATCAGAGTGCAGACTCGATTGCGCTGACAATGGGCGAGTTGGCGAAGGCGATGCAGGCGTTGAGCGATGGTGTGTTTTCGGTCAAGCTGGAAGCGCAGGTTGAGGGCGCGTATCGTTCTATGGTGCAGGATGCAAGTCAAGCGATGCAGAGTTTAAATTTGGCGGTGGGCGATATTGTGACCGTGATGGATTTTATGAATCAAGGCAAGTATCAACACCGTGTTGAAGCTCCGGCGAAAGGGGATTTAAATACCTTAAAGCAGGGCATTAATCATTCAATGGATTCACTGGAAAATGCGATTAGTGACATTGTTAGCGTGGTAGAAGCACAGTCGAATGGCGACTTAACCCGCAAAATTACACAAGACTATCATGGTGAGTTACGTATTTTGAAAGACGCGGTTAATTGTACGGCGGTTAAGTTGGTAGAGGTGGTAAGTCATGCCGTTTCTTCGGCGGAAATAGTCAATCAGGGTGCACGTGAAGTATCACAAGGGGCGATGGATTTGAGCGATAGCGTACAGCGTCAGGCGGCGGCGATTGAACAAACCTCGGCAACGATGGATGAAATGACTTCGGCGGTACAAAATACCACCGAGAATGCACAGCAAACCGCCAATATAACGCGCGATGTGCAA
>JAVETW010000018.1:0-21355 GCA_034005865.1 Thiomicrospira sp.
GGAATCCGATGGCTGAGTTGAATTTGGTCAGGAAAATCCTGCTCATATTGACTATCCAAATCCTGTTTTAACAACAGCGATTCGGTGAGTTTGAGTTTATCCTGCGCTTTCTCACCGGCCTTTTTTAACCAGCTTTCTAACGCGGGTTGGTTATAAATATGCTCAGGAATGCGTTCGGCATAAAACGCCTGCACCACCGCTTCATCCACCAAAAAATCCGGCCGACGCAGTTTGTGTTCATAACGTTCAATGTTCTGCATCAACTGCACATTATGCTGATAAAACGCCGCTCGGGTATTGACTTCGTTTTGCGCCAACGCACGGATAAAAATCGCCCGTGCCTCTTTGGGGTTAATCGGTCCATAATTACACAAACGCCGATTCACTATCGGCAAACCGTACAGGGTCACCGATTCATACGCGCCGACTTGACCGTTTTTCTTTTGCCAATGCGCATCGGCATAACTGCGTTTCACCAAATGCGGCGCTAAATCTTCCGCCCAACGCACATCAATTTCGGCATTGGTGCGCGCATACAATTTACTGGTTTCCACCATCTCCGCCGACATCAACCATTTCGGTTTACGTTTAAACAACACCGAACTCGGATGAATAAACAGTTTGGTGCCGCGTGCGCCAAGATAGCTGTTTTCATCGTCACGCATCATAATCTGCCCAAGCAGGCCTGCTAATAACGAACGATGCACGTTAATGCTGTGCATATCGCTGAGTCGCTCAAGCGTTTGACCGTTTTCGACGATTTCCTCGTACAGATGCAACTCACCGATTTTTAAGCCGATTGATTTTAGACTGACTTTAAGTTGATAAAATAAATCGTGCCATTCACGCATCCGCAAATACGACAGGTAATTGGTTTTACACAGTTTGCGTAATTTCGCTTGGCTGAGATGACGTTGCTGATGTTCATAAAACCGCCACAGATTGAGAAAAAACAAAAAGTCCGAACGTTCATCCTCCCACGTTTTATGCGCCTTGCGCGCCGCTTGCATCGTCTGCTCGTTAATATCACGCGGGTCTTGAATACTTAACGCCGCCGCGATAATCAACACCTCCGCCAATACATTGTTTTTTTCCGCCTCCAACACCATTTTGGCAATGCGTGGCTCCAGCGGCAAACGCGCTAAATCGCGCCCCGCGTCGGTGAGGCGTTTTTTCTCGTCCAACGCGCCAATTTCCATTAACTGACGATAACCGTCATTCACCGCTTTTTCTTGCGGTGGCTCGATAAACGGAAATTGATGCACCGCACCGAGTTTGAGTTGCGCCATTTGCAACAACACCGATGCCAAGGACGTGCGATGAATTTCCGGATCGGTAAACGCAGGTCGGGCGTTAAAATCATCTTCCGCATACAACCGAATACAAATGCCGTCGGCAACCCGTCCGCACCGGCCTTTTCGCTGATTCGCCGAAGCTTGCGAGATTTTCTCCACCGGCAAACGCTGCACTTTCGAGCGCACACTATAACGACTGATACGCACCAGGCCTGGATCAATCACATAACGAATGCCGGGCACGGTCAGCGAGGTTTCGGCCACGTTGGTGGATAAAATAATGCGGCGCTTATTGGAGGTTTGAAACACCTTATTTTGTTCCGCTACCGACAAACGGGCATACAGCGGAATCACTTCGGTGTTTTTCAGATTTTGTTTACGTAACGCCTCGGCGGTTTCCTTAATGTCGCGTTCACCCACCTGAAACACCAACACATCACCAAACGGATCATGCGCCGCTAATTCCTCCAACGCCTCGATAATACCATCGGTTAAATCCTGCTCTATCACCGTGCCATCGTCCATTTCCACCTGACCCAACGGACGATAACGTGTTTCCACCGGATAAGTGCGCCCCGACACTTCCACAATCGGCACCACCCGACCCGGTTGTTTGAAATGTTCGGCAAACCGCGCGGTATCAATGGTTGCCGAGGTAATAATGAGTTTTAAATCCGGACGTTTCGGCAGGAGTTGTTTCAGAATGCCAAGCAGGAAATCAATGTTGATACTGCGCTCGTGAGCTTCGTCGATAATAATCGTGTCGTACTGACTGAGAAACCGGTCGTTTTGAATTTCCGCCAACAAAATGCCGTCGGTCATCACCTTAATCAAACTGTTTTCATGCACCTGATCATGAAAACGCACTTGATAACCCACCAAATCACCCAGCGTCGAACCGAGTTCTTGCGCCAAACGTTCGGCGACACTGCGCGCCGCGATACGGCGAGGCTGGGTACAACCAATGCGCCCCATCACACCGCGCCCGGCTTCTAAACACAGTTTCGGAATCTGCGTGGTTTTGCCCGAACCTGTTTCCCCCGCAATCACCACCACCTGATGCTGCTTAATCAGCTCAAGCAGTTGTTCGCGCCGCCCCACCACCGGCAACGCCGTATCGTAATCAATCGTCGGCACGAGGGTTTTGCGCGATTGCACCTGGTTTAGTGACGTCTGCAAACGCTCACACCAAGACGACCAAGACAACCAGGCCTGGTGGTTAGGATCAAGTTTCGACAAATCAATTTTGTCTAAATCGCGTCTTAAACGAAATTGATCGCGGCTCTGCGCTTGAGAAATAAGGGCGTTTAACGCCGATTTATCGCGTGGGAAATCAGACATAAACAAATACTATCTTAGTAATGGTGACGAAGTTGGGCAATCCAAAGATCATCATTCACCACCCTATACACAATACGGTGCTCTTGATCGATGCGTCTTGACCAGTAACCGCTTAACGCGTGTTTAAGCGGCTCCGGTTTGCCTTTGCCTTCAAATGGAGTGCGCTGAATTTCAGCAATGAGATCATTGATTTTTTTGAGGGTCTTTTTATCTTGCGTTTGCCAGTAGAGATAATCCTGCCACGCATTTTCAGCAAACACTAATCGCATTCAACCAGCGTCCGCTCTTGCGCCAAACCGGAATCTAATTGGTTAATCGCATCCATTAACCGTTTGGCATTGGTTGGGCTTCTTAACAGATAGGCTGTTTCTTCAAGTGCTTGATAGTCCTCTAACGACATTAACACTGCCGCACGATCGTTTTTTTTAGTAATAACAATCGCTTCGTGGTTATCGCACACTTGATCAATGCTCTGCGCTAAGTTATTGCGCGCCCAAGAGTAGGTAATCGCTTGCATTGTTTAATGCCCTCTTAAAAATGACAGGATATTGTACAACAATAAACAATATCAACTTAAGATTTTTCCTGCTCGCCCACTACCGCTTTTAACTTGCTCAGTTGAAACTCAGTTTGTTCGGTATCTAAACCCAATTCGCGCATTTTAGTTTCCAGTTGTTCTTTTTCGACTTTCAGATCAATCAAGCCGCTGGTGTTTTGTTCGAGGGTGTACATTTGAGTAACCCCTAAATGATAAAACCGCAAAATTTTCATCGCTTCGACATCCCCCGCCGCCACTTTTTCCTGCAACGGGCGCATCGCATTAGTGATGTGCATTAAACTGCGCTTTAACTGCCAGCCATACATGACTTCTTGCATCCAGGCCTGCTGTTTAAACAACTTGGCGGTAATAAAAAACACCAACGCCAAACCGATTAACGCGCCCATGATTTGCAAGGTGAGTAAATTGTGCGGGTTTTCGCCAAACAGACGCGGAAAAAAGTAAGAGGTAGTAAACCCGATCACAATAAACAACCCCATAATACGCAACGTGGCATTGCGGGTATTACGGCGATACAGATCCGGGTTAATGTCTTGAATCTTAAACACAAGCCTCTCCTTTAAGGCACATTATTCAACAGAAACCACTTCGATTTTATAATGCAGCGTTTTACCTGCCAACGGATGATTACCGTCCAAAAACACCTTGTCGCCGTCAATTTTAGTGATGCGGAAGTTAATCGGATTACCGTCCGGGTCTTCAGTTTCCACCACATTGCCTTCGACCAATTCGACGTTATCGTCAAAGTTTTCCGGACCGGCAAAAACAATCAAATCGTCACTTTCAAAACCATACGCTTTTTCCGGCGGAATCACGACTTTGCCTTCAAAACCAGGCTCTTCGCCCTGCATAAAGTCCTCTAATCCCTCGATAATTTCTTCCTCGCCATGAATATAAACGACCGGACCAATCTCATAGGTTGTATCCAACAACTCGCCCTTGTCGTCACGTAACTCATAATGAAAACTGACTTTCGCCCCATTCTTAATTCGCATTGTCTTACCCTCAAGATGTTAAAATAGCGTTTATTTTAAACCATGAGTCGGCTATGCGTCAGATTATCTTAGATACCGAAACCACGGGCATCGACCCCAAACAAGGCCACCGCATTATCGAAATCGGCTGTGTTGAGCTGGTGGATCGCAAACATACCCACCAATACTATCACCAATATATACAACCCGAGCGCGAAGTCGAGCAAGAGGCTATGGCCGTACACGGCATCAGCAACGAATTTTTGGCCGACAAGCCGAAGTTTGCTGACATTGTTGAGGCCTTTATGAGCTTTGTACAAGGCGCAGAGCTTATTATTCACAACGCACCGTTCGATGTCGGCTTTATCAACCACGAACTGTCACTATTAAAAAACAATCCCTGGGGTCAAATCGAAGACCACTGCAAAATCACCGATACCTTAAAAATGGCGCGCAAAACCTATCCCGGACAGCGCAACTCGTTGGACGCACTGTGCAAACGCCTCGGAGTCGATAACTCGGGTCGCACGCTACACGGCGCGCTCCTTGACTCGGAAATTCTCGCGGATGTCTACTTAATGATGACAGGCGGACAAGTCAGCCTTACTCTCGCCGCCGAATCAAGCCTAGGCCAACACGCCGCAAACTCAACCCAGACAAACAGCCTGCAGCGTGGCGCTTTAAAGATCGTTCAGCCTAACGCAAACGAGCTTGCCGAACACCAACGCTATTTAGAAACCTTATTTAAAGGGCAAGACAATCCGACTTACTGGTAAGCCGATCAGCACCTCGCTTAGATGAGAAAATTGTGCCATGTTCAAAAACAAACTCCAGCCTACCCATATTGTTTTTCTCGCCATCAGCCTGCTGCTAACTATATGGCTTATCAGCGGACAATTTAAAACCGCTCCCCCGGTATTGATGCCGCCCGAAACCCTCGCCAGCGTCGCAGCCAGTTGGAGTGAGGCACAAACTATCGAGCGCGAACTAGTGGTATATGGTGATATCGAGCCCTGCCAAATCGCCCGCATCAAAGCACGCACAACCGGCGTGGTAGAACAAGTCATCAGCAAAGGCCGAGAGGTGAAACAAGGCGATCAACTCGCGCGCCTGTCGATGGACGACCGAGCGCTGCGTCTAGCGCAAGCCAAAGCTCAGCTAGCCTCAAATCAACGCGACTATCAAGCAGTACAACAACTTATCGCACGCAATCTCTCTTCCGAATCCGAGCGCCAACTCAAATGGGCGCAACTTGAAGCGGCGCGCGCCCAATTACGTGCGATTGAGTTCGACATTGAAAACACGCGTCTGCTGGCACCGATTAACGGTACAATCAATCGCATTTTAGCTGACCAAGGCAGCCTCGTTACTCCCGGAACCGACATAGTAGAAATCATCGACAACGACCCGCTGCTCGCCGTTATCCATGTTCAACAAGAAGACATCAGCCAGCTCACCTTAAATCAACCGGCGCGTATTCGATTTATCGGCGGTGAGGTACGCGAAGGCAAGATACGGTTTATTTCCACCATCGGCGATGCCAAAACCCGCACCTTTCGCGTAGAAGTCGCCCTCGCCAATGCCGACAACCGCCTGCCTTCAGGCTTAAGCGCAGAAGTCATCCTCACCTTGTCCACACATCAAGCCCACCCGATTTCACCCGCGCTGATTCAACTCGATGCCCAAGGACGCGTTGGCGTATTTATCCTTGACCAAGATGACAAAGTAGTCTTTGCACCCATTACGCCGATTCGTGCCGACGATCATATAATTTGGGTCAGTGGCCTCGCCCAGCGCGTACGCCTCATTACCCTGAATCAAGCCGGATTACGTCCCGGCCAAGCAGTCAAGGTACAGCCCACACCCACAGGCTATCCCACACCGCTAAAGGATACACCATAATGGCAGGCCTGATTGCCGCCACCTTGGGGCGCGCACGCAGCATCGGACTTATCCTGCTGATGCTGCTGATAAGCGGAAGCTATGCCTATTTCACAATGGCAAAAGAAGCGGCACCGGAAATTTACATTCCCCTTTTTACCGTCAGTGTCAGTTATCCCGGTATCTCCGCACAAGATAGCGCCCGACTCCTCGTCGAGCCGCTTGAGCGCAAGTTTCAATCGCTCAAAGGTCTGCGCAAAATGACCGCGCGCGCAGGCGAAGGTTTTGCCAGCCTGCTCCTCGAATTTGATCCCGGCTTTGATCAACAGCGTGCGCTGCAAAGTGTGCGCGACGAAACAGACAACGCCACACCCGACCTGCCCAACGGCGTAGAGCGGCCGATTATTCGCGAAATCGACATCTCGCTATTTCCGATTCTCACCCTCACGCTCAGTGGCGAAGTCGCTGAACGCGAACTCACGCGTATCGCGCGTGAACTCGAACAACAACTAGAAACACTCAATGGCGTGCTGGAAGCGGACATATCCGGTATCCGCGATGAAGTGGTAGAAATCGTGCTGGACCCACTTGCCCTGCAATCCTATAGAATTTCGCCACAAGAAATTCAGCGCGCCATCAGCAACAACAACCAACTCATTACCGCCGGAAATATCGACAATGGTGCCGGACGCATCGGATTGAGTGTTCCCGGGCGCATCGAAACCATCAAAGATATCGAACAAATGCCGGTCAAGGTGATTGAACAACGCGTCGTGCGGGTCAAAGATGTTGCACAAGTGCGCCAAACCTATCAAGATGCCGACAGTCTTGCCCGCGTCAATAATCGGCCCACCATCGCTATTGATATTCGCAAAACCAGCGGCGCTAATATCATCGACACCGTTGCCCAAGTCAAAGCCCTAATTGAAACTCAGCGCACGCACTGGCCTGCGCAACTGCAAGTGGATTATCTGCAAGATCAAGCCAACACCATCCAAACCCTGCTCAGCGACCTACAAAACAATGTTATTGCCGCTGTCTTACTCGTCGCGCTCACCATGTTAATCGCGCTTGGCTTTAGCGCCGCGCTATTAGTATCGGTGGCGATTCCTGGTGCTTTTTTAGGTGGCGTACTGCTCCTGCATCTGATGGGCTACACCCTCAATATTGTTGTATTGTTTGGTCTCATCCTCGTCATCGGTATGCTAGTCGATGGCGCGATTGTCGTTGTCGAACGCGCCGAACGCTTACAAGATGAAGGCCATCCTGCGCCGAGCGCATTTTTACTCGCCGCACAACAAATGGCATGGCCAATTATCGCCTCCACCGCCACCACCATTGCCGTCTTTTTTCCGCTCTTATTTTGGCCAGGCACCGCCGGACAATTTATGTTCTACCTGCCGGCGACGGTCATCTTCGCGCTTAGCGTTTCGCTATTTATGGCGCTCATTTTTGTGCCGGTGATTGGCGCGGCACTCAGCCCTCTGCGACCACGCCGTCATCCTCAAACCCACAGCGGAGTGCTAAGCCTCAGCTATACCCGCTTGCTCGCTTATTTCATTCAACGCCCCGGTTTAGCGTTCGGACTCAGCCTGCTCGTCCTCATTGTGTCATTTATACTGTATAGCCAATACGGACGCGGCATTAACTTCTTCCCACATATCGAACCCGAACACGCGCAAATTCAAATTAGAGCCGATGGCAACCTCTCGCTACAAGAAGCTGACCGCATCGTTCGCTTAGTTGAACAGCGCATACTCAACCTAGACGGCATCGAACACCTGTATGCGCGCAGTATCGCCTCGGTTGAACAACGTCTCAACGCCAACCTCGCGCCGGACATAATCGGTACCATTCAACTCGACCTAGCCGACTGGCAACAGCGTGACAAAGCGCAACAGATTTTGCAACGCATTCGCCAACTCACCGCCGATTTGCCCGGCATCGGCCTCCAAATCGAACAACAACAATCCGGTCCTGCTGAAAGCCGACCCATTCAGTTGCAAGTGGCCGCGGCTGAACACGCGGTATTACAAAAAAACGCCGAAAAAATTCAACAACTCATGCAACGCCAACCCGGCTTAATCGATGTCGCCAACGATGCGCCGCAGGCACAAGTTGAAATTCGCTTACGCGTAAACCGAGAACTGGCCGCACGTTATGGCATCGACATATCCAACCTAGGCAAAGCCGTGCAACTCCTCACCAACGGCGTATTAATCGGCACCTATCTACCTGACTTTGCGCGCGAAGAAATCGACATTCGTTTACGCTTCCCCTCACACGAACGCACCTTCGCCCAACTTGCCGATCTACGCATCGCTAGCGCCGATGGCATGATACCGATTAGCAACTTTGTGCACATCGAAGCCGCACCTAACTATCCGCTAATTAGTCGCGTTGATGCGCGCAACGTTCACACCCTATCAGCCAATATTCGCCCGGACACCACCGCCAGCGCCGAACTCGCCCAACTGCGTGAAAAACTGCCAACGCTTGCTCTCGATCGCGAAGTTGAACTACGCTTTGCTGGCGAGCAACAGGATTTAGACGAAGCCGCGCGATTTTTAATCGCCGCATTCTTTATTGCGCTGTTTTTAATGATTTTGATTTTACTCACCCAATTCAACAGTTTTTTTCAAACCGCTTTGGTTCTCTCAGCGATTATCTTTTCCATCGCGGGCGTATTAGCAGGCCTGATTATTCGGCAAGAAGCTTTTTCGATAGTCATGAGTGGCATCGGTATTATGGCGCTGGCGGGTATCGTGGTGAACAACAATATTATCCTGATTGATGCTTACAACAGCAAAATCAAACAAGGGCGAAGCCCCAATCAAGCGGCACTCGAAGCCGGAAGTGAACGTCTGCGTCCGGTAATACTCACCAGCCTAACCACTCTTATCGGTCTGCTGCCGATGGTGTTCGGATTAACTCTCGATTTTTTCGCGCGTGACATACTGCTTGGCGCACCCTCCGGTCAATTCTGGATTCAACTTGCCACCTCGATTGTCGGTGGTCTAACCCTCGCCACCTTAATTACACTCCTACTCACGCCCGCCTTACTCGCTTGGGATGGCCGACGACGAATTAAAACACCGCGCTAAACAGCACAGCGCGTCATTACTTAACGCAAAAACCGACGCCTAAAGCATAGTTATTGCAGATTGGACAACAACCGATGCCTATTAGCAGGCCTGCTATTACCAAACCCAATCATCCGGAATGGCAAACTTGGCGTAATAGTCGCGCTCATCATCAGTTAAACCATCCTCCGCTTGCGGCTGCGCTATCAGCACACTCGCATCGCGTGTGGCGATTTTTTGCGCCGCCGCATCCGAAATTAAGACATATCCCTCACCCAAACGCGCGATGCGAATATCACCACGCACCAAACCAGCTTGAGTTTTAGCGTTCACGCTCAAGGTTTTCACCTGACGATCATCGACGAAATTAAAGCCGATATCCCCCTCAAAACCCGCTAACCGATTCGACTCCAAAATCTGTTTTAACTCCGCCTGTTTCGCTTTTTCCACTTGATGTTGCTGACGTTGCCTATTTAGCTGGCGGTCTTTTTCCGCTTTTTGTTCAGCCGCTTGTGCCGCCAGTTTTGCCACATCGGATAAAGTGTTATCCGTTTGCTGTTTTGCCTGTTTGGTTTGCTGGTACTTTTGTTTTTTTGCTTGCTTGGCTTTATGTTCGCTCACCAAGCCCGCTTTTTTCATTTGATCTAACAACGATGCCATAACGCTATCCTATAAAACAAAATATGCTATCAGAGGTGCCGACGCGTTCGGCCTACCGACAGGCTAAAAAAACAACGCCGCCTATCAGGTAAAATACCGCCGGGCGTTAGAGGCGGGCGCCGCGCTGAGCGGGCTTTGCCAAAATTTCGATGTAACACGCGCTCGCTTGCGCAGCCTCCGCCTGGTTTAATAACGCATCGATTTCGGCCAAATGCACCGGCTTACTGCTCGCCGCATCCAGCCCAAAACGACAATCGAAATCCCAATAATCTGCGCCTTGGGGCAAGGCTTTCGCTCTTTCGCGCTTAACGTATTTACGCACCTCGTTTTTCACCGCTTCAATCAAACGGGGCAAGGTTTTTTTTTCGTGGGTCAAACTAAAGGTTTTTTTCATGGCAATCTCGGCGAATGGTTAAAATAAGGCCACATTATAAGGCGTTTACTCTGCGCGCACGAGAATATAACGCATTACAGCGCACAACTATTCACCATCTTGGCCGCATTTTTTGTAAACTGTGCGCTTTGTTTTTAACTAGACCGCAAGCATGAATCCACAAGATAAAAAATCCGACTACCACCGCATTAGAATGGCGCGCAAAAAGGCACAAATCGACGAAGCCATCGCCCGCGCCGATCAAAAAAAAGGCCTGTTATTAGTCATTACCGGCCATGGCAAAGGCAAATCCACCTCCGCATTCGGTATGGTGGCGCGCGCACTCGGACACGGCATGAAAGTCGGCGTATGCCAGTTTATAAAAAGCCGCACCGATACCGGCGAAGAAGCGTTTTTTAGCCAATTCCCCAACTGCGAATGGTACGTATTGGGCGATGGGTTTACTTGGGACACCCAAAATCGAGAACAAGATATTGCCACCTCACACCAAGGCTGGCAAGTGGCGCTAAAAATGCTCACTGACCCTACATACGACTTAGTGATATTGGACGAACTAACTTATTTGCTCAGTTATGAGTATCTCGATAAAGACGAAGTGCTCAATGCCCTAAGTGAAAAACCTCACATGCAGCACGTGATAGTGACCGGGCGTGGCGCTTCGGCCGAATTACGAGAGCTGGCAGACACCGTGTCAGAAATTAAAGACGAAAAACACGCCTACAAAAGCGGTATTCAAGCGCAAAAAGGCATTGATTTATAATGTGGCAACACGGCGGACAATTTTTTACCCACGCGCAACAACACGACCTATCGCCCACCCTAGCGCTAGAAACCCTAATTGACTTATCCGCCAGCATTAACCCCAATCTACCCGACACTCGTCCACGCATCAACGCTGCCTTATGGCGGCACTATCCCGTCCAAACTGATCACAACCTGCTCGCATTATTAGCCAACAAATTTCAACTCGAAAGCACACACATCCGACTCACCAACGGCATCTCCAGCGCAATTTTGGCATTGTTTGCGCATTTTCGCCCCGACATCACCGTACTTTACACGCCGATTTACAGCGAATACCAACGTGCCGCTCAAACTTACAGCCGCAAAGTAATTCAAATTCAACGCCCCCTCGCTTGCACCAATCAGCAGGCCTGCTTAAACGATTTAGTATCGCAACCTGTCGCCAAGAATAGCTGGGTAGTTTGGGTCAACCCCGCAACCCCAGATGGCAGCTACTGGACTCCAAACACCCTGCGTCCGCTGCTACAACACTGGCGCGAACAAGGGTGCTGGGTGCTGATGGACGAATCGTTTTTGCCTTTTTTGGGCTTTGACTCGCACTTAAGTCTGCGCGCAGTCATCGCAGACTGGCCAAACCTTATTATTTTACAATCCCTCACCAAATATTATGCCTGCCCCGGCTTACGCCTCGGTGCGGTATTTGCCCACCCTGACGTATTGACAGCTTGGCCACAACCAGCTTGGCCAATTTCATCATTTGATAGCGACATCCTAAGCCAAGCACTGAGCGATAGTGCATTTGATGCACACACCCAACGTTGGTTACACAGCGCAAAAGCCGATTTAGTGGCGCAACTGAATGCCCATCCACTCATCAACCAGGTGCTCCCCTCCGCGGCCAACTTTGTACTCGCACACACCCGCCCTCCAGCACAAACACTGGCGCACGCGCTCAGCGCACAAGCAATATTCGTACGTCCGTGTGATAGTTTTGGCCTAGGTGCACATTTTGTACGCATTGCGCTGCATAGCCCGCCCATCCACCAACGCCTGATTCACGCTCTTAATCAGCTTAGCCCCCATTACCAAGCCGAAAACGATGCTGTTATTTGACCCGCTATGGATTTTACTATCCGCCTTATTCGCGCTGCTGATTGATCGGCTGTTTGGCGAATTTTTAAACCAAAGCCACCCAGTTATCGGCATAGGCAAACTGATCAGCGCGTTCGAAAAACACGCCTATCGAGCTAGTTTACTGCGTGGCGGCTTATTGGTAATCTGGGTTATCGCGGTTTGTCTGCTGCTGGCTGTGATAGTACAAATGCTGATTCTAGCCTTACCGCTATTTTGGTCGATCCTGCTCGGCGCGATCATCGGCTCGATTTTTTTAGCCCATCGTATGCTACACGACAGCGTAAGCGCTTTGCTGCACTGCGAACAGCCGCAACAACCGCTTTCGATGCTCGTCAGCCGCGACACAGCACAACTGAGCACAAGCGAATGCTATCGCGCCGGCATCGAAACCTATGCCGAAAACCTCAGCGATGGCGTCATCGCACCTTTGTTTTATTTTTTACTATTTGGTTTAGCAGGCCTGGTGATATACAAAGCGATTAATACCCTCGACTCCATGGTCGGCTATCGCACCCCGCGCTACGAAAAATTCGGCAAAATAGCCGCGCGCTTAGATGACATCGCCAACTGGCTTCCTGCCCGCTTCACCGCCATACTGCTACTGTTGCTTAACCACAATCTAAACCTTAAGGCCGTTTGGCAACAAGCGCGTGGCCACGCCAGCCCGAATGCCGGCTATCCGATAGCAGCCATGGCTTGGCTGTGTAAAGCACAACTGGGTGGCCCGACCTCATATTTTGGCCGACTTGAACACAAACCTTGGTTTGGCCAACCGACTGACGTGCAACAGGTTGAAGCCGAGCACTTACGCTGCGCGCTCGCCCAGCAAACTCCGGTGGATTTAAGCTTAATTTTGTTGATTTTGTTAGGATTATTGATTTATGTGCTGCCATAAACATCAAACCATTTTCGCCACACTCCTAGCGATTGGCCTGATTGTAACCAGCTTCAACGCCTTGGCCGAATCAACACCGGCACAACGTATTATCTCCCTCGCGCCCAGCCTAACCGAGCTAGCCTATTCGGCTGGTGCGGGTGATAAACTCGTTGGCGTAGTCAGTTTTTCTGACTATCCGCCAGCCGCACTAAAACTAGCGAACGTCGGCAGCTATAACGCCCTCAACCTCGAACGGATTATCGAATTACAACCCGACTTGATTTTAGCTTGGCGAT
Source organism: Thiomicrospira sp. (assembly GCA_034005865.1). Classification (GTDB taxonomy): domain Bacteria; phylum Pseudomonadota; class Gammaproteobacteria; order Thiomicrospirales; family Thiomicrospiraceae; genus Thiomicrospira. The sequence goes on from JAVETW010000018.1 coordinate 13,239, forward strand.
CCGGCAACCCAATAAGCGCGTTACGCCATTTGGAAAAAACCGGCATCCCGCTGTTAATTCGCGATACCCAATCGCTCGCCGACATTCCCAAGCTTATTGAAGAAATCGGCGCGCGCGCCGACACAACACACTCAGCGCAACAGGAAGCACAACGTCTACGCAATAAACTCGCACACCTGCGCCAAGCGAATGAAGCCAAAACAAAAGTCCGCGTATTCTATCAAGTCTGGAATCAGCCTCTAATCACCCTCGGCGGGCCGCAATTTATTAGCGAAGCACTCGCGCTATGTGGCGCAGACAATATATTCGCCACACTCGATAGCCTCGCGCCCCATGTCAGTCTCGAAGCCGTGATAGCGCAAAACCCGGATGCAATACTATTGGGAGGCCTAGGAGAAGTACAACAGCAATGGCTGGCAGACTGGCAACTGATAACGCACTTACCCGCCATACAAAACGGACAGATTTATCCATTAAATGCCGACCATTTTCAACGACCAACTGCGCGCTTGATTGACGCTCTACCCAAGCTATGCGCGATAATTGACCAAGTTCGCGCCCTATCCGCGAAACCTAAACAGCCTTAACGCGGACGCGTATCCGCCGCTATGTGCTTATTGTCAGATATATCTTCATAAGTACCCAGCATACCGATAACATGACCTGCTTGATCAAACAGCGCCACTTTCGAAGTACGCCACACCTTCATCCGACCATTGACATCCACACTAACGTCCTCTTTCATCAACTTAGGCTGGCCGGTAAATATCACCTCTAAATCATCAAAATGATATGCACGCCCCTGCTCAGCCGTCCAAGGCAAATCAAAATCCGTTTTACCGATTAATGCCTGAGCGTTATCGAGTTGCGCATCCTGTAAAAACAACGAATTCGCGCCCAAATAGCGGCCACTGGCATCTTTCCAAAACACACGCACCGGCACATTTTGCAAAATACCCGCCAACAAAGGCGCATTCAGACTATGCGCCGAAGGTTGGTGTCCACTAGAAAAACAAGACGAAAAACACGAACACATTTCTTTAAGCGCCTGCCAAAAAGTCTTCATCGAGTACATCCACCTTATCGCGACGGCATTAACAACGCGTTTTTAACCTGCGCCGACTTACCAGTATTGAAATACGCCATGGTATCGCGTAAACGATGCGCCTCGCTATTCAAGGTTTGCGCCGCCGCTGTCGTTTCCTCGACCAACGCCGCGTTCTGTTGTGTCACCCCATCAATCTGCACAATCGCTTGATGGACTTGACCAATTCCCGCGCTTTGCTCACTTGAAGCCTGCGCAATCTGCTCAATCATATCCGCCACCTCCTCAATCGACGAGGTAATACCATTGAGCATTTCACCCGAGGCTTCGGCCAGTTTAGTACCGTTTTCGACGCGCGTGACGCTATCATTAATCAGCGTTTTAATATCCTTCGCCGCTTCTGCCGACTTTTGCGCCAACGCACGCACCTCACCGGCGACTACGGCAAATCCGCGACCCTGTTCCCCGGCGCGCGCCGCCTCTACCGCCGCATTTAATGCCAATAGATTGGTTTGAAAGGCAATACTATCAATCAAGGTAACAATATCAGCGATTTTATGGCTCGACTCCTGAATCGCATTCATCGCGCCAATCGTTTGTTGCATCACCCCAGCGCCCTCAATCGAGCGTTGTTTTACCTCCTGCGCCAACAACGCCACCTTATGCGAATGTGCGCTGTTATTTTCAATCGCCGAAGCCATTTGATGCATCGTGGCGCTGGTTTGCTCCAACGCCGCCGCTTGCGACTGCACACGCTCAGATAAATCATGCGCGCCTTGCGATACCTGTGCCGATGCCGAACTGACAATATCCGACGCTTCTATCGCCGCGCGCACCACCTCTTTAACTTTTTCGGTTGAATAATTAATCGCGTTTTTCAAATCGTGGATTTGTCCCTTAAACACGCCTTTCGGTAATTCCTTGGTCAAATCCCCAGCCGCTTGCGCTTCGACCACTTCGCTAATCGCGTTCACCGCTTCCGCCATGCGCTGCATCGAACTATTAATATTCTGCTTCATCAAGCCCAAACTGCCGGTTGCATCATACTCAACGCGCGAATCAAAACAGCCTTCATTCATATTCTGCATCACATCAATGATATTCTGCGTCGTATGTGCTTCCTCCGTTCGATCCAACCATTCCACCACATAACCCAGCGTTTTACCTTGATGAATAATCGGCACCACCGTCAAGCGCAATACCAAATCCGCTAAATGCAACTCCCCCGTCCAAGGCGCGCTTAGCGCCGCCACCATTGCACGCTGATGTGCCGGGTTCTTATGAAACAGATCCATATTCGATCCGACCACCGTAGCGGCACTAAACTGCGGCAATACCTGCTTAAGTGTCGCCTCATTACGTTCAAACATCGCCTGCAACGAGCGGTTAATACTTTGGATAGTAAAATCGGCATCCGCCACCATAATATTGGTACTCGCCGCATTCATGGCGGTCGATAACACCTGCGAAGCACGTAACGCATCATAATTACGCGCCGCTGCTTCCGCCACACGCGAGCGAATCATATTGAGCGCAAACCCCCAAGCGCTCGCATCGTCAATCTTGTCACGATATTGGCCGTTGGCAATCGCCTCAACCCCCTTTTGCAAGCGCAGCGAAGGCGCTTGCCCCTGCCGAGCACGCCAGCTTAAAAAGCCAAGGCATGCCAATACACCACCCGCCAACAACACACCGCCGGGCGTCGCATCGCCCAACCAAGCTAACGCGATAACCAACCCAGCGCCAACCGCTCCTACGCCCCAAGTACTCAGCGCCTGTTTGCGCACACACGGCGTCACGGTCCAAGGAAACGACTGACGCCCTTCACGCACCGCCGCGTACAATGCGCTGGCGGCCTGTTTTTGTTCGGCGCTGGCCGGATAACGCACCGATAAATAGCCGCTAATTTTGCCGTTTTCGATAATCGGCGTGGCATTCGCCGCTACCCAATAATAATCGCCGTTTTTACGCTTATTTTTTACAATACCAAACCAAGGATAACCAGCTTTAATCGTACGCCAAAAATCCTCAAACGCCTGTTTCGGCATATCCGGATGACGCAACATATTGTGCGGTTTGCCCTGTAACTCCGCTTCGGTGTAGCCCGATGCCTCTTGAAAACCCGCATTGAAATCAACGATATTACCCTGTAAATCGGCGGTGGAAAGAATGACCAAATCCGCGGGTAAAAAATATTCGTTATTCATACTTTGTCCTCTGTTTTGCCCAAGTAGGCGACTATTTTTTAATCTTTTATCGATTTTTTATCACACGGTTTCAAGTCATTATGATTTTATGGCTAGCGTTTTAACGCTTGATTTTCCAACACCATATGAAGTTAATCCGCATTAAAGCAAACATCTGTCAACTTATGCTTAATTATCACTACTTAAACAAAACATTCATTTTAAGATGATAGCATTGGCAATGAGCAAGATTCCAGCGATAATACTTATTGTTCATTAATTAATCGCACAGTATGCACAAAACAGGCCAGCAATCTATGACCCACGCCATTCCTTTACGCCAAAGCGCACAATATCAACAACTGCTAGAAGACCTTGGCGAGTTAATGCTTGCTGAAGCCCTTAGCGCCTATCTCGATGAGCTCGACGACATGAGCGAAGCGCTCGCCCACCGAAGCGATGACCTCAGCTATCTCGCCAAGCAGGCACACTCACTCAAAAGCAGCAGCCGCATGATTGGTGCGCTGGCACTCGCCGATAGTGCGCTGCAACTTGAAACCGCGTGTAAACAAGGGCTCACACAACAACTCGACTCACTGCAACAATCACTACACGCCCTGATTCAACAAACTCGCCGCGAACTACTCGCCTAACAGGGTAGGTCGCGTTTTGGCGCGTGGAAATTATCAACCCACGATATGACTGACCCGCTCACTAACCGCAGCGCTTTAACCATGCTTATTGCCCCACTGACATTTTCAGCAGAATTGACTTTAACACCCCCTCGCTCACCGGTTTTTCGATAAAGTCATTCATCCCTGCCGCCAAGCAGGCCTGCCGATCACTTTCGGACGCATTACCGGTTAACGCAATCACATAAGGCTGATGCCAACTTTGGTTAGCGCGCAACGCTTGAGTCGCGCTCACACCGTCCATTCTTGGCATCTCCATATCCATAAATACCACGTCATAAGGCTTGCGCTGCATCGCTTCAATCGCCTCCATGCCGTCTTTTGCCAAGTCCGCTTCAATACCAAGCTTATTTAACTGCTTTAGCACCACCACCTGATTTAAACGATTATCCTCTGCCAACAACACATTAAGATGCGAAAAATCAACTGGCGCGTCGGCCGTCTGCTCGCTGGACGGCGCGGTGCTCGGCAGGATAACTAAAGGCGTAGCCTGCTGCGCTAACCACTGGCTGATTTCGTTCTGCAACGCGCGAATCGCCTGCTGCAACTGCTGAATGCAGGCCTGCGAAGGCACCACGCGCTGCTTTAAACTCTGGTTTACTTCATGGCTAATTTTTGCCAGTTTTTTCGCCGCCAAATTACTCGCCACGCCTTTTAAGCTATGCACCTGGGTCTGCAAATTCGACCAAGCCTGACTATTTTTAGGCTGTGCTTGCAGGCCGTTTAAATCGGTTATCAAACCGGCATAATCGGTACTCAACTGATGGGCAAACTCATGCAGCAGCGCTTGATAGTGAGATGAATCGTCGCATAATAAATCCAATCCGGCCGCAATATCCAAATCGGCTAAAACATCGCCATCGTCAGCCGACATCGTCTGCGGCTCCACTATCCGCACCGTCGTCCCCGGCTCGACGCGTAAATAATTCGCCAGCACGTTGTATAACTCGTGCTTATCTATCGGCTTGCCTAAGTGTCCATTCATCCCCGCCGCCAACGCTTTTTCACGATCTTCGACCATCGCCGCCGCTGTCAAAGCGACAATCGGCACATCAGGATTAAACTGACGAATACGCCGCGCCGCCTGATAACCGTCCATAATCGGCATTTGAATATCCATTAAAATCACATCAAAACTCAGCGAGCGCGCCAACTCCACCGCGCGCTGACCATGCTCCGCTAACATCACCGTCAAGCCCATTTTTCGCAGTTGCTTTTGTGCTACTTCTTGATTGATGGCATTATCCTCAACTAATAACACATGACCGCGCAAACGACCCTCACTCGGCGCAACCTGCGTGCGCAAGGTCATCAAATACTGCTCTTGTTCCGGCGTACAGACGTTTAAGGGTAATTCAAAACTAAAAATCGACCCGCGCCCCGGCTCGCTCACCAACTCAATCGAATGGCCGCCCATTGCCTCGACTAAACGCTGGCTAATCACCAAGCCCAAACCCGTGCCGCCGTACTCACGGGTAATCGATGTATCGGCCTGACTAAACGCGGTAAACAGATTTTTTTGCTGATGCAACGACATCCCGATTCCGGTATCGCTAACGGAAAACTTCAACCAAATCCGATCCGGCTCTTTGCGCAATAAATGCACCTGCACCTCAACCTGACCTTCGTGGGTAAACTTAATCGCGTTACTAATTAAGTTAGTTAAGACTTGACGTAATCGCAGCTCATCACCCACATACGCACGCGGCAAACCCGGATTAAAATAAAAATTCAGTTTCAAACATTTTTCCTGCGCCATATGCGCATACAAGCTCGCTAAATGATCGAGTAATTTATCCAAAAAAAACGGATGCGAATGGATCTCTAGTTTACGCGCCTCGATTTTAGAAAAATCAAGAATATCATTAATAATACCTAGAAGTAAACGCGCAGATTGGTGCACCTTATTTAAGGTTTGGCGTAATTTTTTCACATCCTGCTCATGCAAACCCAATTCGCTCAAACCGACAATACCGTTCATCGGTGTGCGAATTTCATGGCTCATATTCGCCAAAAACTCCGATTTTGCCTGATTCGCCTTTTCCGCCGCCAATTTTGAGCGCTGTAGATCAACCGCTTGCTCACGCTGTTTATCTAACAAACGATTAAACGCATACACCAAACGGCCCACTTCATCGCGACTACTCACCGGCAAATTGCGCGCTTCAATACGGCCTTTCACCATATCGTTAATCGTATCAGCGGTCACTTGTAACGGTTTTAATTGTGAACGCATCCACAACGCCACCCCCACACCAACAATCAATACCAACACCAAACTCAACATCACTAAGCTATACACCAAATCGCTCACATGGGCTTTAAGCATCGACTGCGGCAAGGTATACACTACATCCCACCCCATTTTTTGTAGCGATGAAGCGGTATAAATCACTTCACCATGATGCGGACACGACGCCATGCCTTGGCGCTGCCCCTGCATAATTTGTGCAAACATATTTGCGCAGGTTTGCGGATCGAGCAGCGATTTATGAACGTGGGCATCATCGGTAGACGTCACCACCACGTTATTCATTTGGTCAATCACATACAAGCGCCCTTTCGAATCAAACACTTCATGCGCTAAATCACGAATCAGATTATTTTCTTGCAGTCGCATCACACCGAACAGAAAGCCCAGCAAGTTATTTTGACTGTCCAAAATCGGCACATTGATGATAAATACCGGAAGGTTTGATGACAGACCGATTAACGGTCGTGTGATATAGGGCTTTTTAGTGCGCGCCACTTCTTGCACATGGGGACGATCACCGACATAACGGCCAACGCGGCCGGGCAATACCGGCGAATCAACGATAATATGCCCTGATTGGTCGACCACCACCAAGCCGCCATTAAAAAAATCATGCAAAAACACACGGTTATTCAGCAGCGTCTGCAGCTTTTGATGACTTACCAGTTGATCATTTTCAACAATTTGCTCCGTGGCCGACACCAAAATCGCCTGCCCTTGAGAAATCGCCTTATCTAATCGACGCACCACCATATCGGTGAGATTTTTCTGCTGCTCATGCAACAAATCGCGCGTATCTTTCACCACCATTTGCGTCACCAACAACGCCGATGCCGCCATGGTGAGCATAATCGCCAAACCGGATACGAGAACAATCCGCTCAACAAGGCTGTGATGAAATCTACGCATTCATTTTATCCATTAATTTTTGCAGGCCTGCTAATTCCGCCTGTTTATGCCACATACGGGCTAAGCATTACCGCACATTCATCCGATTCGTTTACCCTCGCCGCCGCGGCCAAGGCAAACGGATCGGATAAACCGCCCCGATTAACCGAGGCGTTTTATCCGTTACAACCGCGTATTACGCCAGTTGCAATAAGTGCAGATTAAAACTCACTCCACTCATCGGCAGCCGGTTTTTGTGGCGCTTTGCCAGCCGGTTTTTCAGCGGCTTTCGTCGGCTTAGGCAAACTCGCCGGTTTCGCCGCTGCTTTTGGCTTAGCTAACATCGCACGACCACCTTGCTGACCGGTTTTAAAGAACGCCATATTACGGCTCAATTCAGTCGCCTGTTCGCTCATGCTTTCCGCCGCTGCTGAGGTTTCTTCAACCAACGCCGCGTTCTGTTGCGTCACCTGATCAATATCAGCAATCGCTTTATGCACCTGATTCACCCCTTCCGCCTGCTCTCTGGAAGCCTGCGCAATATGGTCAATCATTTGCGTCACGTGTTCGACCGAATTATTAATATCCGCCAACACTTCGCCGGATTCCGACGCCAGCTTAGTACCTTGGTCAATACGCGTCACGCTTTCATCAATCAGCGTTTTAATATCTTTTGCCGCTTCCGCCGATTTTTGCGCCAGCGCACGTACTTCGCCCGCGACCACCGCAAAGCCGCGTCCGTGATCGCCGGCACGCGCCGCTTCCACCGCCGCGTTCAAGGCTAAGAGGTTTGTTTGGAACGCAATGCCGTCAATCAAGGTGACAATATCCGCAATTTTATGACTCGACTCTTGAATCGCGTTCATCGCGTCAATCGTCTGTTGCATCACTTGCGTGCCTTGGTTGGCTTTCGTTTGTACATCACGCGCCACACGCGTCGCTTCCACCGCGTTTTGCGTATTGTTTTGTACCGCCGAATTCATCTCGTCCATGGTGGCCGAAGTTTCTTCCAGTGCCGCCGCCTGCTCTTGTACGCGCTGGCTTAAATCTTG
>JAVETW010000018.1:21365-41187 GCA_034005865.1 Thiomicrospira sp.
GCCGCGCCATGCACCACATTCGCGCTGTTCACCGCTCCGGCAATGATTTTCGCCAAATTTTCCGCGTTGCCGTTAATCGACTGCTTCAACTGGTCTAGCTGACCCTGACAATTCGCCCGCACCGATTGCGTCAAATCGCCCTGCGTCTGCGCGTCCATCACTTGCGTAATGTCGCCAATAACCTCTTCCAACACTTCCACGGTTTGGTTAATCGCACGTTTCAAGTCATCCATTGCGCCAGCCGCGTCAACGGCGACACGTTCGTGGAACTCGCCCGCCGCCACTTTCGCCATGACCGCGTTAATGCCGTTAATCACCTCATTCATCGACGCCATCGAACCGGCGGCGCTATCAATCATCACCTTATATTCGCCTTGCGCTTTGGTGTTGACCTTGACATCAAAGCGACCGGCTTTGAGGTTTTCCATCACCGACTTAAGCTGTCCCATCACCTCAACAATATTGTCCGCGCTGTGGTTAATGCCTTGTTTCAACTTATCTAAATCCCCGGCTAATTGACGCTGAATACGCAAGTCGAACTGGCCTTGCGCTAACGCCCCCACCACTTTGTTCGCTTCGCTAATCGCGCCTTGCATATCGGTCAACAAGCCATTCACCGCTTTGCCCATTTCGCCGATTTCATCACTACGCTTGTCATCCGCGCGAATCGAGAAGTTACCGGTTTGACTGATTTGCGCCAAGGTGGATTGAATCGCACTCAAGCCACGACCAATTAAACGCGGGATAAAAATCGCCACCGCAATCGCCACCGCAACCACAATTAACGAAATAATCGTCATCATCATAATAATGTCGCTATTGAGCTTGGCGATAAACGGCCCTAAGCGGTTTTGATCATTGACAAAACTTTCTACCGCTTCATTCGACACTTGCTCAATGCGCTGACCTATGTCGTTCATGGTGGCAATATGTACATTTCGCTGAGTAATCGCTTGATTCAGGTCCTGCATCCCTTGGCGATACTCATTAATCAAGCCTTCGGTTTCGCGCATCATCTCAATACGTTGCGCATTGGTCATGCTACGACGCAATGCCACCACTTGCTGCTCCATCGAGCTAAACTCGCCCATCACCAAATCAAACGTTTCCTTGCGGTTGTCACGCAAAAAACGTTGGCCGTATAAACGCGCCTGCATCGTTCCGCGCATCAGTTCACCCAACGAACGCACCACTTCCGGCGTTTCCGCCGCACGGAAAATTTGCACCAAATTACGATCTATTTGTGGCCCTAAACGATCGGTCACGCTTTCAACCACACGATTACGCACTGCCATTTGCGCTTGAATCGCTTCAAATTCTTTTAAATATTGCACAATGTCTTGCTCAAGCTTTTGCACCAACGCTAAGCGCTCCGGTTGCGTTACTTGCTTTTTCGCTTGCTCCAAATCTTCAACCAGCAGGTTATAGCGACGCATAAAGCGCTCAACGTTTTCAGGACTGCCATCGCGCAAATAACGCATAAAATTCATCCGCGTTCCAAACGCGTTGGCTTGTAAATGCGTCACCAGCACCGAATTACGCGCCATATTGCGATAATCGGAAAAGCCATCCGCCGACTGGTCGATTTTTAAGGTGCTGTATACCGACAAACCAATCACCATTAGCGTTAGCAAGCCAAAGCTCGCTAACAGTTTTGCCCGTATTGTTTTAAACATAATGCCTCCACAGATCGCAATTTAAATTATCATTTTTTGGATAACGCAAGGTGAAATACTACCCCTAATGTCATTATCTGACAATAAAATGACACATAGATGACGTGAAATAGGTAGCGAAAAACCACTGTAGCAAAATAAGCGTTTCGCATAAACAATTTTTGCACATTTTAATTTTTTTACAACAAAAGTCGAAATTCAAGTCTTTTTATTGCCTTTGTGCGACTAGTGCAAATAACTAAACAATAGCGCCCACACGAAATTACTTAGCTATTTTTCAAAGCGAGCGAACTATAAAATAACCCAGCAAATAAGTCAAGAATTGAGTTGTATACTTTTTATACAACTATTTGTGATTGGATATAAATCGATTGCAACAGTAGGCTAGCACACCGCCTACTTTATCGCTTAAGTAATTGATTTTTAAAACATCGTAATTAAATCCGTGGGATTGCAGCACGCAATCAACCCTCATTCCTATCTTAACAAACATGAGCTATCAGGCATTAACAGGCCTGCTAAATTCCTAAATTACCGCATACGCAGAATACAGTGTAAAAATTTTATACAAAATAGTTGACCATTTTAATGGTTTTTTGTATAGTAGCGCGCGCTGAGATTCACATTGACTGATTATGAAGCGATTAGGCGCGCGTTCAAAACGCCCTCTTTAAAAAATACAACTATTTTGAGGAACTTTAAAATGACCGTTAAACTCAGGTTAATCCTTGCGTTTTCCGTTTTAATTTTTGCCGCCGTGGTTATCGGCCTGTCGGCATTAATGCAAATTTCAAAAATCGATACCTCGCTTACGCTGGTGGTTGAAGACCGCGTGCCTAAGCTGCTGGCATTACAGCAAGCAAACCAGCGCCGTGTCACCAATGAGCGCGATATTGCGCAGATGATTATGGCACGCGACAAAAGCGAGCGCGATGCGGCGTATAACCGCATTCAACGCAATAGCGAAGCGAATGCACAGGCGTTTCAACTCTTAGAAGCCAGCATTCAATCCGCACAAGGCAAGGCACGCTTGGCGGATACTCTTCGCGCACGTCAAGGACAGTCTGCAAATAACCGCCGCATGATTGATATGGTGTTAGCGGGTCAAACCGAGCAGGCTTTAGCCCTGTATTTAGCGCCGGAAACACGCCAGTTAAGCGCAACCTATCGTGATGCGATTAATCAGTTTATCGAACTGCAACAATCCCTCAGCGAGCGTGCTTCAAACGAAGGCACACAAGCCGCTCAAAATGCGGCTCAAAATGCGTTTATCGTCACCATTGTGGTGCTGATAATCGCGGTATTAATAGGGATCGGTTTCTTTTTGTGGATTATGCGTGTAGTCGTGCGTCCGGTGGTGGAGATGCAAAACGCCATGCAAGAAGTGGTGCGTAGCGGTCAGTTTGATAAACAAGTGGCGGTACTCAACCGTGACGAAATCGGATTATCGGTGGAAGCGTTAAACGGCTTGTTAAAAAGTATGCAAAACGCGATTGGCGATGCCAACGCAACGGTCGGCGCGTTAGCACAGGGCGATTTCTCCAAACGTATCGAACGTGACTATGTCGGGGATTTAGATAAACTTAAAAACGGTATTAACGGCAGTGCCGATAACGTGACCAAGGTGATGCGTGAGTTAGCGCGTGTCATGCAAGCGTTACACGAAGGTCAGTTTAATCTGGAGGTAAATACCCATGCGCAAGGTGAATATTTGACCATGTTAAATAACACCGCCGAAGCCATGCGTTCGATTAACGGCGTTATCGGTAATATCAATTCGGTCATGGAAGCGATGCAACAGGGTAAATTCCAGCAACGCGTTTCTGTAGACGCACGTGGCGAATTGAACTTAATGAAACAGCGTATTAACAGTTCGATGCAAGATTTAGACAGTGCGATGCGTGAAATTATTCGTGTGGTAGTGGCGCAGTCGGAAGGCGATTTAACCAACAATATCAATGCGACATACCAAGGTGATTTAGAAACCTTAAAACAAGCGGTAAATACCTCGGCCGAGAAGTTGGTGGAAGTGGTGTCGAAAGCGGTGGATGCGTCAAATATCGTCAGCAGCGCGGCGGAAGAAGTGTCTCGCGGTTCGTCGGATTTAAGTCAACGTGTGCAAGAACAAGCGGCGGCGTTGGAAGAAACCTCGGCCACCATGGACGAAATGAACTCGGCGGTACAAGCCAACACCGAAAACGCGCAACAAGCGGCGCGCGTGGCGCAAGACGTGCAAAAACGCGCTAACGAAGGCAGTCGCGTGATGCAACAAACGATTGCGGCAATGAATGCGATTCAAGAATCGAGCCATAAAATTGCCGAAATTGTGAGTTTAATTGATGGTATTGCATTCCAAACCAACCTCTTGGCACTGAACGCGGCGGTTGAAGCGGCGCGTGCCGGCGATCACGGTCGTGGCTTTGCGGTGGTGGCGGGCGAAGTGCGTGCCCTCGCGCAAAAATCAGCCGAAGCCGCGAAAGACATTAAAACCTTGATTGACGAAAGTGTGAACCGTATCGACCAAGGCACGCAGTTGGCCTCGCAATCGGGCGAAATGCTTAACACCATTAATCAGTCGATTGATTCGGTCACGCAAATGGTGTCGCAAATTGCGCGTGCGTCTGCCGAACAGGCGAATGGCGTGACGCAAGTGCATGAAGCGATTAGCCAAATCGATCAAGTGACACAACAAAACGCAGCCTTGGTAGAAGAAACCACGGCAGCGGCAGAAAGCATGACCGAGCAGTCGATGGTGCTGCGTGAGGACATGGCGTTTTTTAATACCGGGCGCAGTAGCGGCGCTGTTCGTCGTGCGAAACCCAAAGTGTCGGCCTCGGCGGCATTGCCAAAACCGAAAGCGACGTTATCTAAAACGAACAATTCAACCTCGCCTGAACAATGGAGCGATTTTTAATATGGAAAACCTAACACACACACACGCCTCCCAGCGCTATGCGCCTGGGGTGGCGAGTCAGAAAATCGACCAGTTTTTAACCTTTATTCTCGGCGCAGAAACCTATGGCATGGACATTTTACGCGTGCAGGAAATTCGTGGCTGGGAAACCACTACCCACCTGCCGGGTATGCCGGACTATGTAAAAGGGGTGATTAATATTCGCGGTGCGGTGGTACCGATTGTGGATTTGCGTGAGCGTTTTCATATCGGCGAGGCCACTTACGATGAAAGCACGGTGGTGATTATTACCAAGATGGAAGCGGACAATTTCGACGAAAACCTGCAAAAAACCGTTGGCCTAGTGGTCGATGGGGTGAGCGACGTGGAAGATGTGGATGTGGCCGCATTACAGGCCGCGCCCTCTTTTCAGTCCGGTGATCGCGTGAGCGACGAGTTTATTCAGGGCTTAGCCAGCTTGCAACAAAAAATGGTGATTGTGTTAAACGTGGATCGCTTGCTTCATCAAGGGGTGTTTAACCGCATTCAAACACCGCATTTAAATTAGCAGGCCTGCTATATTTTTGAACCACAGAGACACGAAGGCACGAAGTTTTTTGTAGATATTTGTTTGCAGCGTAAGTTTAAATTGCCGTTACTACTTGAAACAGTGCTTTATTTATCAATCAGTTACATCGAAATATCAACAGGCTTTAAGGTGTTTTTTGAACCACAGAGACACGACGTTTTTATTAGACGAGTAAACAAAAAAGCCGCGATCTATTCGCGGCTTTTTTGTCTCGGCTTAACTTATGTGCCGACAAACGTTCGATGCGTTAACCAATCTTTGGCATTCGTGGTTCGATATTGGCTTAGTTGACGATATTCCTCTTCCGTAATGCCGAGTAATTTCGCGGCTATATGCGGATGAGGCGGTTTTGAGGCGGTCATTAATGCTTGTTTTTTCTGTATCAACTCGTACAAGGATAACGACTTTCTAATCACTGTTTTCATTTCCGGTCTCCTTTGCACACGCGGTGCGCACTGCATTTGAGTAGGAATCCGATGTTTATTTCTTGTGTGTGATCGAGGTTAACCCGAACCTATTAGAAAACACTAATTAACTATTTGCAAAACGAATAATTCATCAGATTCATAGCTAGATTACGCTTCGCTATCAAATTTGTCAAATAAAGACTGTGTGAAAATTTTATGAACCCATCGGTGTATAACGCTCCGTTTTAGCTTGCGATTACACTGACTGAAACATTGGATTTATAGGGTGCTTAAACTCAATACAATGAGCAATAAGGCGCTTATTTCGAGCGTTTCGGTCATCAGCCCTGCGCTGTCACCATTCATGCCGCCCAGCGTACGTTGAATCGTTCGCCGCAACAACCAAGCCACGGCGATTAGTAACAGCAAAATCGGTTGTATAACCAGCATAACAACCAATGCTAATCCGCCCCAGATGGCTACGCCACGCTTAGACAAATGGGTAAACATGGTCACCTCACGACCGGCTTGTTGCACCTCCGAGGTGGTGGCAATCAACACTAAACTGCCGATACGCGCGATAATCGGTATCGCCATCAGCCATAGCAAAATGGGTGCGTTTTGTTGCGTTTCCAGTAACGCACTCAACAACACCCATTTACTTAATAAAATCAGGCCTATCGCTACGCCCCCTCCCGTGCCGATACGACTATCTTTCATAATCGTTAGCGCCCGCGCTTGATCACCGCAACTGCCAAGCCAGGCATCACAAAAATCCGCCGCTCCGTCAATATGTAAGCCGCCGGTTTGCCATACCCAGGCAACCAAAATAAGCAATGCGACAACCTGCGCCGGTAACCAGGCCTGCAAACCGCTGATAAGGGCTAAAACACTGCCTATCAACGCGCCAATTAGCGGAAACCAAAGCAGCATCTTGCCCATATCTTGCGCTTCGACTCGTTCATACTGCGGCGTTGGCCAACGCGTAAAAAACTGTACCGCTAACCAAAACGATTTAAACCGCATCATACAACGCCCCACTTTGCCAACTGATTAATTCTACAAACGGCGTAGTTGGCGTCACACTAACTCGCCAAGTGATTTGCGCGCCATAGCCAATCCCCAGTTGGAACAGGGTATGATCCGACAAGCCTAAAAATTGCTGACACAGCAAACGCATTACTCCTCCATGGGTGACGCACAAAATATGCGACGCCTCGCTTTGTAACAAACTTAACCAGGCCTGCTGAACGCGTTCGCGCATCTGATTCCAAGACTCAGCGGCCGCAATGACGTAGTTAAACGGGTCGGCATAATAAGCCGCCAGTGCATCGGGGGCAACCTGATGGCGACAACATCCGTCCCATTCGCCCCAATCGCGTTCTTGCAAGCCATCAAGATAGTACAACGGCGCTTGCGTATGTTGGTGTACAGCTTGCGCAAGCACGCCACAACGCGCTAAGGGCGAGGCATAAATCGCCTCGATGGGCATCGGGTCATCAATAAGTTGATTAAATAAGAGTTGGTTTGCATCAAAATCGACAGCGAGATCATAGCGCCCTAAAAAATCCAGCGCTTTTTCCGGTTTAGCATGGCGCACAAAACGCACTATCTTGACCTCACTCACCCCGTCTCACCCTCTCGAAGCTTGTCCGACACTTGACTAATCGCCGCTTCGCTAAAGGTCGCCATACCTTGATGCAGCACACAGGCTTGTTGCAATAACGGCCAGGCTATCGCCGCGCCCGAGGCTTCGCCTAAACGCATATCAAGCTGTAACATCGGCTGCGCGTCTAACGCTTGCAAAATCTGACGGTGCGCCGGTTCAGCGGATAAATGACTAAACAACCACCAATCTTGCGCGCCAGGCTGTATGGCTTTAGCAATCAGCGCGGCAGCACTGGTGATCACGCCATCAATCAATACCGGCAAGCCCAGTTGCGCACAACGAATATACGCCCCACACAGGGCGGCGATTTCAAACCCACCGACCGCACGCAATACCGCTAAGGGTTCGCCGTGGCTCAACACAAATTGATGACGCTGCCAAACCTGTTGTAATACCGAAATCTTATGCGCTAAACCGGCTTCGTCCAATCCCGTTCCCACGCCAACTAACGGCGCGACATCCGTGCGCATCATCGCCGCCGCAATCAAACTCGCAGAGGCGGTATTGCCAATCCCCATTTCGCCGCCGATAAATGCGTGCGCCCCGCTCCCATGCGCACGTTCCGCCGCTTGTTTGCCGACTAAAAGCGCTTGTTCGCATTGCGCGGCGCTCATCGCGGCGGTGAGTAAACTGTTCGCCGTTCCCGGCGCAATCTTGTTCATCACCAGGCCTGGTAGCGGCTTAAATTCCGCATTTACCCCCACATCGACCACCTCAAAGTCGGCTTGATGCCAAGCGGCTAATACGGAAATCGCCGCGCCGCCGTTGACAAAGTTATGCACCATTTGTGCCGTTACCGCCTGCGGAAAAGCCGACACACCGGCGTGCGCTAAACCATGATCGGCGGCAAATACGCTCACCCAGGCTTTGTCCATTTTCGGCTGGCTTTGCCCTTGCATCGCGGCCAATCGCACGACAAGATGTTCTAATTGACCCAATGATCCCGGTGGTTTGGTGAGTTCGACTTGTCGTGCAAGCGCAGCTTGCTGTGCGCTTGCGTTAAGTGATTTAACGGGTTGTTGCCACCACATAATATAAGTTCCTTACTTAATTAACTTGAGCTGCCTTTTAGCCATCACTTAAAGTGCATTGTTTCAGCCCTTAGGCTGTCGGCAGTGATTTAATCGCTAGTGCAATACCCGCAACCATTAAGGTCACGCGTTCGGCTTTGGCGGCAATGCGTTGATGCAAACGCCCCAGCGTATCGACATAATCGCGCGATAATGCGCCCATCGGCACAACACCCATGCTGATTTCATTCGATACAATCAGCAACTCACCTTCAAAGCGTTCAACCGCCTCTAAAAAGGCCGTTATAGCCTGTTCAGGCAAAGCCGGATAAGCTTCGAAACCTGCCATTAACCACAGGGTTAAGCAGTCGAGAATGACACAAGCCTGTTGTGACGATAAACGATTGAGTTCGACCGCGAGATCGCCTTGCGCCAACTCCAGTGTATGCCAATGCGCCGGGCGACGCTGTTGATGATGGGTAATGCGCTGGCGCATTTCTTCGTCTTGGATATTGGCGGTGGCTAAGTAGGTAACCGCTTGCGCTTGCGCCGCCGCCAAGGCTTCGGCATACGCGCTTTTTCCGGAGCGCGCGCCGCCTAAAATAAGATGTGTCGCCACGTATTTTCGCCTCATTTATCCATAAGCGCGACATCATACCGTAAGCCATTCGACATTGACTAGGGTTTGCTGACATTTCAATGTAACTGATTGATAAGTCGAGTTTTAGTGAATGCCTGAATAGGATTATTGTTCAATCAAAACGATTGATAAAAGTAAATATCTGCAAAAATAACAACTTAATACTTAAAAAAACTTCGTGCCCTCGTCTCTGTGGCTCAAAAAATGAATGATCAACAGCCCCTAGGAAGCCACCGATACCCGATTGCGCCCTTGTGTTTTACTTTGATACAAGGCTTGATCCGCCGCATAAATCAACTCTTCCACATCCGTTTTTGACGCCTCACGACACGCCAAACCAAAACTGGCTGTAACATAACCCATTGGTGACGCCGGATGCACGATACGCATATCGGCAACACTTAAACGAGCTTGTTCCGCCAAATGACGGGCCAACGCCACATCACAACCACGCATTAAAATCGCAAACTCTTCGCCACCATAACGCGCTACCAACTCCACCTCTTGACTCAACGCCGACAACATAGACTTCACTACGCGCCGAATACATTCATCTCCCGCCTGATGCCCCAACTGATCGTTATAGGCCTTAAAATAATCAATATCACACATCAGCACACACAGGCTTTCATTACGAATTTGTCCCAACTGCCAAGCTTGCGCAATCGCGCTATCGAAATAACGACGATTATACAAACCGGTTAAACCATCACGCTGAGCCAGCAAAGATAATTCACGATTGAGCTTGGTTAATTCACTCGTTCGCTCAACCACCAACTCTTCTAAACGCTGATTTTCCGACTGCTGTTGCGCAATGAGTTCACGCTGATACGTATCACGCTGCTGCTGCAACAATTTCACCCGATAAGCCAAAGCAAACGAAAACAAAAACACTTCAAACAACGAACCAAACATAAAACCATAGCGCGTTAAATCGTTATGTGCTAACCAACCGCTCCCTTGCGCTGCCAACAAAAATAAACCCATTATGTACCAACCAATGCCGAATAAATAATAACGCGCCAACACCTGACCTTGTTTCCAAGCCATCACGCCGACATACGCTTGAATCAACATCGCCGGTAAAGTTAAAGAAACCGCATACGCATAAAACTGAATATCAAACCACGCTAACAACGCCAATATAAAAAAGGCGAACGCCATCCCCAAAAGCAGGCGATCTACACGCGGCTGCGCCCTCGCCGTTTGCAAAAACTGCCGAGTAAACAACAATAAAAATCCGCTACCCGACAACGCCAACGCAAACAAACGAAAATGCGTTTGCGCACTCACATCAAGCAACAAATCAAACCCGCTAAAGGCAATAAAAAACACTAAAAAAAAGCCGACATGACCCACATAAAACAAATAAGAAATGTCACGCAAGCTAATAAAAATAAAGAAGTTATACACCGCCATGGCCAATAAAATGCCAATAAATATCGCATATAAAATTAACTCAACACGCTGCTGGGAAATAAATTGCGCCCGTTCAATTAACGTCAAACCCACATTCACCTGACTTGATTTAGACATAGCGAGTAAATAAAAAACCCCCGTTTCACCGGGCTGCAGCGTAATAGCAAACGCCGGAAGCTGGCTAGGCGTAGAGCGCTGAGATAAGGGCGTTTGCAGACCATTCGCATCACGTAGCCAGCGCGAATGATGATACCGATACAGCTCCGCTCGATACAAAAATGACTCATCAAACGCTAAAATACGCAACAACGGTTTATCCGAAGCATTATGCAACCGAAAACCAAACCAGTAATGTGCGCCTGCCTGATACACTTGACGAGCCGAAGCGATGCTACCCGCCTGGGCTTGCGTCTGCGCCGCAACCTGATCAATAGTTAAACGCGCGCTCGCATCCACCTGCAAATAGACATTAAAATCCTGCATCGGCGGAGAATCGTGCGTCAAGGTATACACTGGCAAGGTTGCTGCCGAAGCCGCCACAGACAGACACAGCCAAACGCTCAGCACACCGACGCAAAGTGTCAACCAGCTAAAATTTGTGCATTTACCCACTGCTCGCACTCAATCCTTATCCAAATAAACTAGCGTAATCAACAAACCAATTCGTTATTTAACGTATTATACGTGCGATAACGCAGATGAACCAGCGAAGAAAAGAAATATCATCCAAGATGACAGAAAGACAAAATGAACGCTCAACAGGCTTAAAAATCGCAAAAAATTTGCCCGCGAGGATGGCTTAGGTTTGAAGACGGGGATTATTAATACAATAAGCCTGCTTTTTCACGCTGACAACTGGTAACCACTGCTACTACGAAGCCTAGCTGTGCGTACAAAACATAAAACGCAGATTTTACTCTGCGTTTTATGTTTTGGTGGTTAATGTGAGATGAATGCCTTTACGCCAAAGCTTCTTCCAATGTTTTGGCGCTGAGCAGTTGTTCAGCAATACGCTCTAACCTTTCCGGCGTAGCTTGGCTTAAAACGGCCTCATAGTCGCTCACGTCGGACTGCGGAAAACGCAACTTGAGTTGTTTTGAAATAAGTTGCGCATACCCTTCTAATTTGCCCTCCAGTTTTCCCTCTAACCGCCCGGCATTCACTTCCGATTTCAGCCAATTCTGTAAATTTTCCGCCAGCATGGTTTGTTCCTCCGCTAAGCTGTTCAATTGGTCTAGCTTAATCCCCAGTTTCATCCTTTGCAAATGCCGCTTAAACCAGCGTGTTATCACCGCATCCAACCGCTGTTTATCGGGGCGATTTTTTAAAATTCGCGCCATTCGTGGTTCAAAAATGAATTATTAATAAATACTTACCAGGATCAGGCTTGCGAATGACAACACAAATTTAACGTCACCACCAGGCCTGGTGGCTGGGGTTAGATTGCTATAAACTAAAATAACATATGCTTGACATATGCCAGATAAGTTCGCTAATATCTTCAACAAGATAGTTAATGTGAGAAGGTCACATGAGAACCGTTTCAATATTTAAAAATGCCAAAAATCAGGCGATAAGACTGCCCAAAGACATGGAATATCAGGGCATTAGTCAACTTGAAATCATCAAAAATGGCGATGAAATCATATTACGCCCTATACGCCCAAACTGGCTGTCGTTTTCTGAGGTTGAAAAAGCCGATGATGACTTTATGTTACAACGCCAAGATGTGGTCGCTGATGAAGGACGTTTTAATTTTGACTAAAAAAATCGACTATATGCTAGATACCTGTATCTGCTCATTCATTATGAGAGAACAGCCTCATTGTGTACTTGAAAAACTGCAGGCGGTAGTGACGAATGGGCATCGAATCGTGATTTCCGCTATCACCTATCAAGCAATACATTATGGTTTGCTTGGAAAAAAAGCCTCGCCCAAACATGCCCTACTCGTTGCAGAATTTTTGAAACGTATTGACGACATACTCGCTTGGGATAAAGAGGCGGTTGACGCCACCGTGTTAATTCAAAAAACGCTTATGGCTGAAGGCCTCATGATTGGAAACAACGATACCGCTATTGCAGGCCATGCCATCTCGTCGGGTTGTATTCTGATCACCAATAATGTTCGAGAATTTGCCAGAGTGGATGGCTTAACGTTTGAAGATTGGGTTCATTAACTACATAAGTCTGCGTTTTCACGCTGACTAGTGGCAATGTACTTCAACTAGCAACACTGATGGCCTTGGTGTAACATTCACAAAACATTTTTTGGATCTCTCGCTCAACAATCGCTTACCAAACACAAAAATGCCAGATACAAAACCTCATGTTTAGCCCAAAATTATAATCTCAAAGTAAAATTAGGAAAATTATGACCTACGAAACTCACGATCTAAAGAAGCCTATCGAATCAGATGATTATCAAGAATGTTCTAATTTTATCGTTACGTCCATTGAGTCTATTATGAAAGATGCTATGGATACAGGTAGAAACAGGATTGAAATCAATACAAACTTAAAACTTGGCATTCCTATGGAAAATGTCAATAAGATCGCAGGCCCATTTGTTGAGGCGTGGGCATTTGAGATATTCACGGAGTCCTTAGAGGATGGCAATAATAAATACGACCTAATAAATGTTGAAGCCGGTGAGAGGCTGAACATGGCGGATGTTATTCTCCAATTTAAAAAAACCAGAAAAAGGAGTAGTGCTGTAACTGGTCATGTCGACGTGAAAGCTACATCAAAAGATATAGAAGGTAGTGGAAAATCGCCCAACATCACCTCCTACGCAAGAATCAGGAGCGCTTATATTGAAGACCCTGATTTTATTTTTATCATTCTTTCAATAAAGCACCGGGTCTTTAGCACTCGAGATGAAGAAACCAAAATGATGATGGGCGTTATGGAGGTAGTGGAATTCAATGCATACGACCTTAAATACTTATCTGACAGTGACATTAGCTATAACCCAGCCCTCGGAACGGGACAGATTCAAGTTAGAGATATTCACTACGTTACAATCGTAAAAAGAACTACCTGGGAATTTTGCCAACTTTTAGATAAGAAATTCATTGCCTCCAAAAAAGGCTACGGACAATGGCTTGAATATGCTCAGCAGAATAATTGGATAAAGTGATAATGACTGACATAAAAATAAAATGCGGAGACGCAATTAATTTACTAAAAGAACTTCCTGATAAGTGCATAAATTTAATCGTCGCCGACCCACCATATAATTTAGGTAAAGATTACGGAAATAATCACGATCTAAAAGGCTTTGATGAATACATTGAGTTTACTAGACAATGGACATCTGAAGCAAAAAGGGTTCTGTCTGATGATGGTACAATTTATGTATTCATGGGCGTAAGGTTTATATCATATTTATACGACATTTTAGATAGAAAGCAAAACCTCTTTTTTAATAGTTGGATTGTGTGGCATTACACCCAAGGCATGGGAAAAACAAAAGGTTTTTCACCTAGGCATGATGACATTCTTGTTTTTAACAAATCAAAAAACTTCAAATTTAACCTAGATGACGTAAGGGTTCCTCAAAAGTATTTTAGAGAAAGAAATAATATGAGGGGTGCAAACCCTGGTGATGTATGGCAATTCTCACACGTACATTATAGCAATCCTAACAGACAGAACCACCCAACACAAAAGCCTGAAGGTCTTATTGAAAGAATGATTTTGGCTTCCAGTGACAAGGGGGACACTGTCCTTGATCCGTTTTCAGGTAGCGGTACAACCTTGCGCGTATGCCAGCAACTGGAGCGTAATTGCATTGGCTTTGAATTAAACCCTGAATATGTTGAAATGACAAAAAATAGATTGTCAGAGCCTTTTAATGGTTTTGATAGTGTCGATCCGAGGATGGAACGTGTTCCAAATGACCTAAGAAAACCAGAAATTCGTAACGAATACCTAGCTAATCATATTAACTGGTTTTTAAAGAATCATGAAAACGCAGTTGATGTATTCACTAAAGCTGTACAAGAAAAATATGGAATAGGCATCGACATGAAAGAAGCACCTAGTAGTAGACAGGTTGAGCTGTTTTGATCACATTGCCAACAAAATGGCAAAAAATGGAGATCGGAAAATGCAATACGCAATGAATCTTGAAAAAGAAGGCGATATTTTTATCGTCACCTTTCCCGATATACCGGAAGCTTTAACAGAGGTGCATAAAGGCGATGATTTGCAGGCAATGGCATTAGATGCGCTAGAGTCTGCGCTGGATTTTTATCCCGAAACCAAACGCCCGATTCCACTACCCTCAAAAACTAATGCCGCCAATGGCTTGCTGATTCCGACCGCTTTAGCGG
This sequence comes from Thiomicrospira sp., assembly GCA_034005865.1. Taxonomy (GTDB): domain Bacteria; phylum Pseudomonadota; class Gammaproteobacteria; order Thiomicrospirales; family Thiomicrospiraceae; genus Thiomicrospira. The sequence continues at coordinate 36,009 of JAVETW010000018.1, forward strand.
CCAAAATTCACCTGTACAACGCGTGGTTAGCGTCCGGTCAGTCTAAAACCGAATTGGCGACTAAGGTAGGTGTTGCGCCGTCTAACTTGAACCGATTATTTGATTTCAAATATCGCTCAAAAATCGAAGCCATTGAAGCCGCACTGCACGCTTTGGGCAAACACTTTGAACTACAAGTAGCTTGATACGTTAGACAGCATTCCCCTTTCCTACCCTGCCAAGCCTTGATATTTATGTGCGGCTTGGGTGACGAGTTCGCCGGATAAGACAAAGCCTTTGAGTTCGTTGTTTACCAGATAACTGACTTCTAGCCCTTGGCCTTGGTGGACTTGGATTTTTGTCCAGCCGCCTTGTTGTGCGTCTTTTTTCAGCGGTGGGCAGGTAATAATCGCCAGCGATGGGGTTTTGGTTTTAATCAATGCAGGTTTGAGTTCAAACGCCGCATATTTACCGCATAAGTGATCGGCGATCACGGCGGCTTGGCGGCGAATTGGTTCTAAGTACGCCTGCACTTCGCCTTCAAATTCGACACAATCGCCCAGCGCGTAAATATCCGCATCCGAGGTTTGCATTTGCGCATTCACCATAATGCCCTGCTTAACCACCAGGCCTGCTTTTTTGGCTAAATCAATATTCGGTTTTAAGCCAATCGCCGCGACCACTAAATCGGTTTGTAAGGTTGAACCATCATCAAATACCAGTTGATAACCTTGATCAGCATGATTCACCTGCTCTACTTCGACTTCATATTGAATTTTAATATGGTTTTTCGCTAATAGATTGCTGAGTCTATCCGCCACCAGGCCTGGTAGGATATTGCGCATTAAATGGCCGCCACGCACCAGTAAGGTCACTTCAAAATTTTGGCTGGCGAGGTCTTCGGCCAATTCGACCGCAATCAAACCGCCGCCAATTAGGGTGATATGGCGTTTGCCTTCCAGCGATCCGCGAAACTTTTTATAGGCCGCTAAGTCGTTAATCGTCATCACTTCGCTGGCGGCTGAACCTTCGATATGCGGTTTAATCGGACTCGCGCCCATCGCTAACACAAGCTTGTCGTATTCAATCGTGCCGGTGGTGGTCATCAGACGTTTACGCGCCGGAGTGATGCTCATGACTTTGGTGCGGATTTTCACGCCTATGTCTAATTCTTTGGCTTTTTGCGGTGCGCTGTATTCAATTAAATCGTCCGCCGACCGCCCTTGTGACAAGGCCATCGATAAGGCGGGTTTGGGGTAAACCGAGCCATCGCAAGCGGTAATCAGGCTGATTTTGGCTTGCGGGTTTTGTTGGCGGATTTTTTCTGCCACTGTCCAGCCCGCATAACCTGCGCCGACAATCACGATACTGTCTTTTCCGCCGACTTTAGATTTAAGCGGCGTGGCATCGGCGGCGACTTTGGGCTTGTCTTCAATCAGCACAAAGTCGGCTTTGGATACCAAACACAAAGGGCAATACCAATCGTCGGGAATGTCTTCGAAACGCGTGCCGGGGGCGAGTCCGCTATCCGGGTCGCCGTCGGCTTCGTCGTAGTTCAAACCGCAGGTTTTGCAAATATACTTTCTGTAGGGCTGTGACATACGACCTCCTAAGCCGCTTCAAGTCGCGCAATTTCTTTACGTAAATGCTTAATTGACGGCGTGACGATAATAACAAAATAGGCTTCGCGCTGTTTGCGTTGCGCCGGTGCATCCAAAATATAGCCCTTCGCGCCGCAATGTTGCATCACCGCATCGGCACTGCGTTTGCAGAATTCCGCACCCAATAAGCGCGCTTCCAGCACTTGTTTGATATAGTCCGTGCCGGGTTCAAACGGGGTTTCACACAAGGCTTGAATTAAACCGATTGCGTCATTGAGTTCGTCTTCCAACTCATCGGGACGGTCGTCTAAATAGGCATTAATCTCCGACAGGGTTAAATCGGCTTTGCGCATTTCGTCTATCGAACCTTGAATCACCCCAACCGCCATGCCGGTTTGCAACAAAATAAAGCCCGCTTTGATTTTGGCCAGATACGGCGCAATCGGATCGGCCAGCAGGTATTTTTTCGGTAAAAAGGCGTTATCGAATAACAGCGAATAGGTTCCAGAGCCTTCCATACCTTCAAACGACACCATTTGTTTCATGGTGAGGCCGTCTAAATCGCAAGGAATCAACGCCATCACGTCTTTTTCGCCGCCCGCGCCATGCACGGTAAAAATCGAACCAAAGAAGTGTTTGTCGCTTTTTTCCGCTAGGTTCGACACCCAAGGCAAGGTGCCGTTAATGATGTAACCGTCTTCGGTTTCTTCAGCAGACAGTTTTAAGTCTTCAATACCGGCGAAATATTTCATCGGATTGGATAAGGCGGTCGCACCAAACAGCTCGCCATCGACCATTTTCGGCAAAATGTCTTGTTTTAACCAAGCGTTATTGGAGTTTTCGATATACCAACAACACACATCTTGCGCCCACATCATAAAGCCGGTGGTCATACATTCATGCGACACGGTCGCCATGTCTTGAATCGCGCCGAACAAATCAATCGTACCGTTGTTTTGCGAGGCGATATGATGACGGAACGCGCCCGCTTTGCCGAGTTTTTCTAAAATATCGGTCGTATACAGACCGTGATCTATGTCCACCACTTTGGGTTTGAGATCATTTTTTACAATTTGCGCAATCATGTCATTCTCCTAATAAATCTTTGGTGTACGTGGCCTATCAACCAGCGTACACCAGGCCTGCTAAAATGCTAAATAATGACTAAATTAAGAAACCAGAGTTGAAATAACCGGCACTTTGTTTAAATAAGTGTTGGCCACCGGTGACCATTTGATTGCGTGCTGTACCAATTCTTCCAACTCCTCTTTCGAGCAATCCGCTTGGATATCAAAAAACGCACGCACTTCACGCACACCGAGCAATTTGTTCGGGTCCACATCGCCTGTTCCCCAAACGGCGGTGATATTAATGTCACCTTCCAACGAAATTTCGAGCTTATGCAGTGCAATCCCGCGCGCGGTGGCGTTGGCTTGAATACCAACCGACAAACAAGAACCTAACGACAATAACGCCATTTCTGATGGGTTTGGCGCGGTATCTTCCCCTAGCAGGCCTGGTGGTTCATCCACTACGATGGGCGGTAGGTTGCGCACATAGTTGAAATTCTTAAACTGCCCTTCCAATACGGTTTTAGATTTCAAGGTTTTAATCGTATCGGGATTGGCTTTACCTTGTTCAGCGAGGGTTTTCAGGCCATCGTTATCAATCGGTCGAAGGCAAGATGGAATATAAACTTGTGTCATGTTAAATCTCCTAGGTTGTTTTTGGTTAATCGCTTACTAACCATTCGACCAAGATATAACCAGCTTTATGCCAAGTATTTTATTAACATTTACCATTCAATAACTTAGCGTTAAAAACCTGACAAAATTTAATAAAAAACCTGACATTTATTTACAATTTAATTCAATTTGTAAATTATTGTAAATAAATGTCAGGTTTATAAACAAATTTGAGAAACTATAACTAAAAATATCGTTATAAAACAACAGCATAAAAAAATTGTTTTAAATTGGTCTAACCGTTGCTAAAAGACTCATGCGATTTTATTTTTATCCATTTTTACAATCTTAATTTATAAAAGGAATACGCCATGAGTGCATTAATGACGAAATTAGAAATGACCGAAGCGATTATGGTAGCTAAATCAAAACTCGGATTAACCTGGACACAAATTGCTGAAGCGACCGGACTAAGTGAAGTATTTACTACTTCGGCGTGTTTAGGAATGAACAGTTTAAAACCGGAGTATGCCGAAAAACTCTGCACCGCTTTAGGCTTACCGCCTGAAGTGAAAAAAGCCTTGGAAGATTGTCCGCACAAAACCTGGGAAAAATCCGTGCCGACCGACCCGTTGATTTATCGTTTATATGAAATTGTCGGCGTGTATGGCCCGACTATGAAAGCGATTATTCACGAAAAATTTGGCGATGGCATTATGAGTGCGATTGACTTCAGTATGCATATCGACAAAGAACCTAATCCGCTGGGCGACCGCGTGGTGGTGACCATGAACGGTAAATTCCTGCCTTATAAAGCTTGGTAAGCCAAATATTCCTCACTCTCCGCTGACAACCAGGCCTGGTTGTCAGTTTTAACGCCCTATCGCTGTGCTAAAATACTCGCCCTGCCTTTCACTTTTTTTACAGGATTCTGTATGAGTAACACCCGCAATCTCAGTTATTTTCCGGTCAGTTTATTTAGCGCCACCATGGGATTTGCTGGTCTGACGCTGGCTTTTATAACAAGCCATGAATTATTGCTACTCACACCGTTAATCTATCAAACACTTGGCTGGATCACATTGAGCCTATTTGCACTGCTTAGCCTAACGTACCTGGTTAAAATCGTCCGTTTTCGCCAAGCCGTTAAAAACGAGTGGCAACAGCCACAGGCACTAGTTATGTTCCCTACCTACAGCATTAGCATGATGCTTATCGCCATGATTCTTGACACGTTATATCCCACAGCTGCCGCACCTGTTTGGTATGCCGCGATCAGCTTACATTTGGTTTTTACATTTTATACCCTTCATTTTTGGTTAAACCATCCCTCTTTGACCCTCACCGATCTCGCGCCTAGCTGGTTTATTCCGGCGGTAGGTAACATAATTGCGCCGATTGGCGCTATGCTTTACGCGAATGCCGACATGGCTTGGTTTTTCTTTAGCATCGGCATTATTTTCTGGCTGATTTTGCTCACCCTACTGATGCAACGTTTGATTTTTAACGCCCCCTTGCCTGACAAACTCACGCCCACGCTATTTATCCTCATCGCCCCACCGGCAATGGGTTTTCTAGCCTACCTGTCTATCAATGAATTTAAACTCGACGGCTTCGCCTATTTGCTTTACTACACCGCCTTATTTATGACGCTATTTTTATTTAGCCAATACAAACGGTTTATCCACCTAAAATTTTCGGTTACAAGCTGGGCGTATGCGTTTCCGCTGGCGGCGATGACCAATGCCAGCTTCTTAATGTATGAACTGACTGCAAACAAGCTATTTGGTTATTTCGCATCCGTATTTATCGCGCTGCTCAGCGCACTGATTGTTCATTTAACGCTACGTATGCTACTCGCCATCAAAAACAAAGAAATTTGTACAGCGACCGTGCCGACGAGATCGGAAGAGC
>JAVETW010000136.1:0-2541 GCA_034005865.1 Thiomicrospira sp.
TCCGGAAAAGTAATAACGCCTGTTTCGCCCGCTTCGTTTTCCTGGCGGATGTCGTAGCGCTGGTTTTGTTCGGTACCCAAATTGGCATTCAGGTCTTCTGCGCTGCCGGTTGGGAAAGTCCATCCCGTAAGGGTATCGGCATCAACGATGGGTAATGCTGTTATCAAAATGTTGTCGATTTTGCTGATGCCAGAGGAGAGCAGCTCGTTGCCAACGATGTCGGTGTTGGAGGTTACCACCCAACGTAGATATACCGAACCCGACGGATCGTTGGCTTCGGCGGGCAAAGGCAAGTTGGTAACGGTTGCGCTTGTCCAGTCGTTGGCTGCGGTTACTTCGCCACCAGCAATATCGGACCAGGATTCCTGATTGCTAAGACGGTATTGGATTTTCCAGTCGCGTGGGCCGGGCATATCGGCGTCGCTGAACTGCATCGACGACACTTTGAAGTTTTTGTAGCCGCGGGCTTTAAATTTTACCGACCAATATTTACCTTCGATGCCGTTGTCCCAACCATCGGTGGTGGCGGCGTAAGTTACAAAACCTTCGGTGAGGCTTATCAGGCCATTGGTACCAGTGACGTCGTTTTCCATTCGGATGTCGTAGCCCTGGTTTTGTTCGGTGCCCATGTTGGCGTTGAGGCTGTCAGGCCCGCTGTTGACGGGGAAATCCCAGCCGGTAATGGTTTCCTGGCCAAAGGCAAACAGTGCCACAAAGGCCAAAGCAATGGTAAAGATTTGTTTTTTCATTTGATATAGTTTTTATGGTTAACAATTAATATTGAATTTTCATTTCAAACTCGATGATACCGGCGGCTTGTTCGTCGGCCTGTATCACGCGTATCAATCCTTTTTTGCCTTGTTGGGTCATAAATGGGATGAAGGTTCCTGCGACTGCCCATTTGTATTTCCGCTTGCCCCACACATCGTCGTACGAAACGATGAGCAGGCTATCGTTGTGGGCATCGGCGAAAGCCTGTTGGGTGACGCCGTTGTTGGCGCGAATGTCGTATTTGGTGTAGTTGCGCGTTTGCCATTGCTCCATTTCGGGATAAAATTCCAGTACGGCATCTCCTTCTTCGCCCGGCGATGAAAAGGTGGCTGAGGGAATCAAAACGCCGTTGTCATCCGACATTTTAAAATAAGTTACAACGTCGATCACGGATTGCATGAGTGTGGCAGAATCGGACATGTAAACATAACCTGTCGCGGGATCCATAAAATGGCCGATTTGTGTATTTTCATCCATACCCATTACAACAGAAGGATAATGGCGGATGCCGCCAAAAGTAGAGTTGGGGTCTTTGTAGATCGTCAGAGTTTTTGAGGTGGTAAGGCGGTTTTTGTCCATCACCGTAAAAATCCATTGCGCGGTATCCTGCACGCCCTGGAAGAATGTTTCGTTTACGGTGAAATTGCGCACATTAAGGCCCGAATCGAGCACTGTGCGGGTGCCTTGCCCAGTTTTGATTTTCACGGTAAAGTTGGTGATGTTAGCGTCGCCACCCTGCGCATCTATTCCAAAATACAATGGCTGGCCAATCGCGGCTATGGTGCCCTCGGCGGTGTAGTTGGCGCCGCCAAGCAGTTGAAGCGTGGGTGGGTTGCGATCGTTATCTTTGTCGCAGGCTCCCAAAAAGAGAGCGGACATTGCGATAAGCGCAAAAAAAACATTTCTGACTTTTGTAATTAAAATGGTCATAATTCTATTTTTTATCTCATTCGTTTTATTAATAAAAAACTACATAGGATATGAATCGCCAGACATATCGCATCGTGCAAAATTATTATTACAGAAACCAATGAAAGGATACGTTAGAAATTGAATGATGGCAGCGGCAAGTCCCAGCCACTGGTAGCCGCTACGAAAAATGGCAATATTATTATCAGCTTTCCTATTCTTTATTAAAAAAGTTTGATAGATGACCTTCACAAACTAACCTTTTTACAGGGATTTTAAAAAACGCAAAGACCAAACTCATTGTAAATATGGTATTTGAAATTTTTTTGGAATCTCGTTTTTTGCTATAAAAACGTCAACTTTACACATAAGCCCTACTTATTCTCTTTGATGCGTTTCGCAATGATTCCCGAAATCTCGTTGATGCCGATTCTGTCCTGTTTCATCGAGTCGCGTTCGCGGATGGTCACCGTGTCGTCTTCGAGGGTTTGGTGATCCACAGTGATGCAGTAAGGAGTTCCGATGGCATCCTGGCGGCGGTAGCGGCGTCCGATGGCGTCTTTCTCGTCGTATTGGCACAGATAATCCATTTTGAGCGCATCAAATATTTCGCGTGCTTTTTCGGGCAGGCCTTCTTTTTTGACGAGCGGGAACACTGCGGCTTTTACGGGCGCAAGCACCGGCGGTATGTGCAACACGGTGCGCTCGGAGCCATCGTCGAGGGTTTCTTCGCGATAAGCGTACGAAAGCACAGCCAGGAAAGTACGGTCGAGGCCAATGGAAGTTTCCACCACGTATGGCACATAGCTTTCGTTGAGTTCCGGATCGAAATATTGCAGTTTTTTCCCGGAGAATTTCTGG
>JAVETW010000137.1:0-2520 GCA_034005865.1 Thiomicrospira sp.
ACCTCATTGCGTTGCCAATAAATACCCAGCCAAACAACACCAAAACCGATTATCGTCAACACAACCGGAAATAACGCACTGTCGCTAAACACATCATAGGCCAAATAGCCAACATAACCGACTGCGCCTAAACCGCCAAACACTGTAAAGACGCGACGTGAAAGAATTGAACCAACCACAATCAGCAACAGATTAATGCACAAATAAATGAATTTACCCAGTTCGCTGTCGGAATTCATCATCGACAAGCCGCCCCAAAAAGCCAACACCCCAAACAGGTAAAGCCAATAAGCAAAGTCTTTATCCTGGCGGGTTTGCATATCCACCCCAAAAGCCACCACCAGCATCAACAGACCAAACCATAAAGACACGGCTTTTCTTAAATCCCAATTCAAATCCTCGTTGTTAAACAGCCAAGGCGTCAAATCCATGCTCATATACCAAAGCGTGACCGCAATCGGCATCAGCAAAAATGGCAACCGATAACGCCACAACATCAACGCACCCACTGCCAAAGTCGCCAACTCCATCACCATCCAGCGCCCATCAATCAAACGATGGTATTCACGATAAACCAGCCCCGACTCCCACCAACCCAACGCAACCTGCAAGCCATACACCGCCAAGGGTGTCAACACCACCACAAACGCCGCGCTAATACCTGCCGGAATCGGCAATTTACTGCGGTTTAACAAAAACTCCGTCAACCAAAGCCCCGCACCGCCATAAGCCAACGCAATCAAAAACAGCCCCCAACCACCAAAGGTTTCCCAGCCCAGCGTCATAAACAAACTCATCGCGCCAATCGCAATCAACCCACCGGCGTAATACAAAATATGCGCAAAGCGAAAACTCGGCGTGTCTTGACTCCGCTCAGTCAAAAAAAACCAAAGCTGATCGGCTTGCTGATGACTAATCAAACCATCTTCAGCTGCTTGATTAAGATGGGTGCGTTTTAATTCCATGCAAATCCCCTTTCGCAATTCAAAAAGCTTATTTTCTTAACGGATCAAGCAGGTGCTTTAAACCATTGTGATCTAACTCGTGCATTAGCGCCAATAACTGTCCTAAATGACCAGATGGAAAGCCCTCACGCGCAAACCAATTCAGATAATGCCCCGGCAAATCAGCAATAATTCGTCCCTTGTATTTGCCGTAAGGCATGGTGACGGTAACGAGTTTTTTTAAGTCTTCTGAATTCATAAGTTAAAGTTTAGAGATAAGTATTGATTTAGTATTTGGCTATCAGCGTGCTACCTGTACGACCGCAACACAGATCGAAATCAAACCACTACGGGCAGCTCGATTATTCGCTGAGCTCTTGCTTCAAGTCACGGAGAAATTTTCATGACTACCAAGTGACAGCATCAACAAACAAGGAACATCATTAATCCAGCGATAAGCTAAAAGGATCAGCTGGTTTTGCATTTTAAATTTATAAACACGCACTTCCGCCAAATCGCCCTTTTTAAGCTCACCCAAATCAGGCGTTTGGATTAACTGTTTAATAGCGGCATCAAGTGCCTGTTTTTGATTGGGGTGCAATTTTTTCACCGCTTTTTGAAAACGGCGCGTTTGTTTAACCTGCATAAAACCCCCTATCCAAATTGGTATGGGGTTAAATTCTCACTGTCTTTACTTTCTTCCAGTGCCAAAAGGGTTTCTTGAATAAAGCTAAACGGTAAATCAGGGTTTTCTTCGGCTAACTTGCCAATCCGACTCCAATACTCTATTTGCTTGGGTACAGACCGATGGCTAACAGCGGCATACAACTTGGCTTGTTGCGCCAACGAATCGGATAATTTAATCGCGACAGACATTTTGACCTCCAATACAAAATAAACAAGTTTATTATTGCCACAGACAGAACATTGCGCAACCTTTTGCTACCTTTTATAACCAAAAAACCATCAAAAAAAACAACCAGGCCTGGTTATGCTAATTTGAAACTTGCCCTGTCACTATTGATTCATCTACGCGAACACCTGCTTCGCCAAACCCTGCCCTTTATGGGCGCGGCTGGATTCGCGGTGTTGATTCAGGTCGGTAGGATTACCAATCGCTGAACCAAAGCTTTTAAGCAGCTTGCCTTGGCAGAAGGTGTCGATTAGGGTTTCATTGAGATTAAGCTGTTGCATGATTTTTGGGGTGCTATCGCTAATATGCCCACGTTTGTTCGGATGCACCGCACGTCCGAGATAATCGACAAACTCCAAATAATCAGCATAATCAAACGCAATCACCGGATTTGGGTGTGCATGATGATGTTTAAGTTCAAATTGCATTAGTGGCGCATTCGGCAAGCTATCGAGCTTATTGAAAAAGCTTTGTGATTCGTCTGATAGCTGTTCAAACAAAGGACTTTAGCATCGAGCTTTGTGGTTTTTTAATGCCTTGAGTTTGTTCAATACGGCGTTGAATCGGAACGTGTCAACATATATTGCACCAGTTCTTTAAAAATTAAATTGCTTTTTGCTTCACCCTTGGCAGGGTCGGGAAGTTCACACCCGTTTCAATAGT
>JAVETW010000019.1:0-40902 GCA_034005865.1 Thiomicrospira sp.
TGGGTTGGCTGGTGCAGTATGAGCGCGAGCGTCAGCAGGATCATCGACAGGTGATGGGGTTGACCGATGGCTTAATTCGTATTTTTGAGCACCCTTCGCCATTGGTTGGGCATTTACGTGGTGTTGCGATGATGGCGTTGCAAGCGATGCCGGGATTAAAGCGCCGTTTGGCGCGTTTTTCAATGCGAGGAGCGCAAGCATGAGCGACGCGGTGAAGGTTGATGTGGCGATTGTTGGCGGCGGTATGGTGGGCTTGACGGCGGCGTTAGGGTTGGTTCGCCAAGGCTTTAAGGTGGCGGTATTTGAGCGCGAAGCCCCGGATCTAACCTGGCAAGCACACATGCCTTATCAGCCTCGTGTCAGCGCGTTGACGCGTGCTTCCGAAACGATTCTTCGAAATCTTGAGGCTTGGTGTGAGATTGAGGCGCGTCGTGCGCATCCGTTTCATGCCATGCGCATTTGGGAATCGGCGAGTGCCGGTGAGGTTGTGTTTGATGCCGCTTCGATAAACGAAGCTAATTTGGGTTATGTGGTCGAAAATAACGTGATTCAAGCGGCACTGTGGGCGCAGTTGGTGCAGACTTCGGCTTTGTGTATAACAGGGCAAACGATTGATGGGTTGCGCTTTGAAAATCAGCAGGCCTGTTTAGATACCTCTGCGGGACAGATTGAAGCGCAGTTAGTGGTCGGGGCGGATGGCGCGTTTTCACAGATTCGCCGACTGGCCGGGATAGGTTTGGATCAACACGATTATGCGCAATGTGCGGTGGTTGGTTGTGTACGAACCCAAGCGTCCCATCAAGATAGTTGTTGGCAGCGTTATCGCCATGAGGGGCCGTTTGCGTTTTTAGCGATGGAACAGAATGTGAGTTCGATTGCGTGGTATTTGCCGTTGGAAAAGATGGATTGGGCGTTGTCTTTGTCAGATGAGGCGTATCGAAACGAAATCGAAAAAGCATCGGACGGACGTTTAGGACACATTGTTGATACTTGGGAACGTGCGGCTTTTCCCTTAACGCGACGTCACGCGCAAGCTTATGTGAAGCCGAATGTGGCATTAATTGGTGATGCGGCGCATACGGTGCATCCGCAGGCAGGTCAAGGCGTAAATTTGGGCTTGTTAGATGCGGCGAGTTTGGTGGATGTGCTGGTGCAGGCACGCCAGCAGGGGCGTAGTATCGGCGATGTGGCAGTATTGCGTCGCTACGAGCGTTGGCGTAAAGGCGATAACTTGGTGGTGCAGCGCGCGATGGAGGGGTTCGATTGGCTGTTCGATCAGCCGCATTCATTTAAAAATGCGTGGCGTGCGCGTTTGTTGCCACTGGTTAATGTGGCGACCCCGCTCAAGCATTGGCTGACAAAACAGGCATTATACGGTCGCGAACCTTTGCCACGTTTGGCGCGGGCAATCCCCGTTTAAAAGCTAGGGGAGTATGTCGTTTGTTATCCACATTTTTAATCTAATGTGGATAACAGTGGCTTTATTTTTGACTTTTTGGTCATTAAGCCCTATATTCTTACGATTAATTAATTTTATGTTGGATTCTTTAGCCGTATCCGCTGCCAAGGCGGATTTGAGTGTTAAAGGATTCATGTGACAAGTCAAACCCAATTATAAGGTAACCACGATGGCGGATAGACGTTTGCAAGTGTTTCATACCGTAGCCAAAGTTATGAGTTTTACCAAGGCAGCGGAAACGTTGCACATGACCCAACCTGCAGTAACCTTTCAAGTTAAGCAACTCGAAGATTTTTTTAATACCCGTCTGTTTGATCGCACCCATAACAAAATCACCCTTACCGAAGCCGGGCGCGTGGTGTACGACTATTCTGATACGATTTTAGAAATGTACGAGAAAATGAACTCTGAGGTGCGCGATTTAACCGGCGAGGTGTCGGGCAGCTTAGTGATTGGCGCAAGCACGACGATTGCGGAATATATGCTGCCGTGTTTACTGGGCGCATTTAAGAAACAGTTCAATGATGTCAATATTCGTCTGCAAGTCGGTAACACCGATGCCATTGTGTCGATGGTCGAAAACAATATGATTGATTTGGGGCTGGTAGAAGCGCCGGTGAACAATAAAAACCTGGAAGTTGAGGTTTGCCGTATTGATGAAATGCAGTTAATTTGTCCGGTGGATCATCCATTAGCGAAGCGTGAAGAAGTGATGATTGAGGATGTGCGTAAGTATCCGTTTATTGTGCGTGAAGAAGGTTCGGGTTCGCGCTCGGTGATTGATACTTATATTCGCGAACAAGGTTTGAGTATGAGCGACTTTAATATCGTCATGGAATTAGGCGCACCTGAGTCGATTAAAATGGCGGTAGAGGCCGGGGTGGGGCTGGCGATTGTGTCGCGTACTACGTTGATGAAAGAATTAAAACTGGGTACATTAAAAGCGATTCCGCTTAATCCGCCGTTGCGCCGTCCGTTTTCTCATGTAAGACAAAAGCAAAAGTTCCGTCATCGCGCGGTTGGTGAGCTATTGGATTTTGCTATTTCGTATTGTAAAGAAAAGGCCATTGAACATGGTTTTGAAGTACCGAATGCTGAGGATAAAAAACGCTATAGTTCAAATCATTGATTTTATTGCGTTTATAATTCGATTGTTAAAAAAGCCCATGTTGTACAACATGGGCTTTTTTTTGGACAATGAAAATTGATGTGTATCAAAAATAAGTAACTATTACAGGGGTTTTTGTACCTTTTTATTTCTGTTTAAGTTTTTTGGCTGGTATTTTTATATGGCACATTTGTGCGTAATAATTAAAGGAAGATACCATGTTAAAAAAACTTGTTTTCACTTTGTTGTTAGGTTTGATGGCTTGGCAGGTAAATGCGGCACCAGTAAATATTAATACGGCCGATGCGCAAACCATTGCTGATTCTTTAAAAGGTATCGGTTTGGCAAAGGCTAAAGCGATTGTACTGTATCGTGAACAGCATGGTGCGTTTAAGCAACTCGCCGATTTGACCCAGGTCAGCGGCATTGGTGACAAAACGTTAGAAATGAACGCGGATAATATCTTGTTGCAGGATGTGAAACCTTAATTGGGACGTGCGCGCCGGTGGGCCTTGTGTTCACCGGCGTTTTTTATGCTGTATTGTCTTGTGCGAGTTGTTTGATTTCTTCTTTTGTTAAGTCCCAGCGATTGTGTACCCAAAGATATTGGCTTGGATTGGCGCGAATTTCGGCTTCATATAGTTGATGTAGCCGCAGGGTGTCGGCATAGTCATCTCCGCTTGGAAAATCGGTTAATGCCGGTAAAAAATGCACTTCATAATGCATGCCGTTTCGTCGTGTAAAAGTCGGGATAACCGAGCAACCGCTGAGTTTAGCGAGTTTTGAGGTGGCGGTATGACTTTTGGCTAAGCGGCCAAAAAACGGAATTTCGATATGGCCTGGGCCACGGTAGCGTTGGTCGGGCAGATACCCCAGTTTTTCACCTTGGCGTAAGCGTTTTATCATTTGGCGGGTGTCGGTGTGCGCGATAGGTTGGCCACCTTGCTGGTGTTGGAAGTGGCGGCTGTCATAAATAAGTTTGTCCATCAGCGGATTATCATGCGGGCGATAAATTGGATGCAGCGGGTAGAGAAATGAGAAAAATAAACTGGTCATTTCAATATGGGTAAAGTGCGGTGTCAGCATAATGGCGCCACACTGGTCAAGATTGGCATTTTGTAGGTGTTCTAAGCCGACAAAAGTGACCATTTGGCGTTCTTTTGCTTGTTTGAAGTTTTGACGATGGTGTCCCCACCAAGTAATCGACATTTCGGCAAACTGGATGCCGAGTGAGCGAAAATGCTGTTTGGCAAGGGCTAGGCGTTCGGCTGGCGTTTGGCTGGGGAAGGCGATGCGAAGGTTAGCGAGAACCAAATTGCGACGGCCTTTTGCTAGATGAAATAGCCATGATCCGAGCACGGCGCCCAAGCGATAACGCCAATTCAGCGGTAGGCGAGAAAACAGATAGAACAGGCCTACGCCGAACCAAATACCCCAATAACGCGGGTGGATAAAACGTCGAGCGGATTTAGGGCTCATCGAGTTTTCCTTGTTGATATAACGCGGCATATAAGCCGTTTTGTTGCAGAAGTTGGGCGTGCGAACCGAGTTCTTTAAGTTCCCCTTGTGCCATAACGGCAATTTGGTCGGCGTTTTCAATCGTGCTTAAGCGATGGGCAATAATGATGACGGTGCGTCCTTGACGCAGCTGTTGCATTGCTTGTTGAATCATCGCTTCGCTTTGGTTGTCGAGCGCCGAGGTGGCTTCGTCCATAATCAGTATCGGTGCATTTTTGAGGAATGCGCGTGCGATGGCGAGGCGTTGACGCTGACCGCCGGAGAGGAGCGCGCCATTGTTGCCGACCGGGGTGTCAAGCCCTTGCGGCAGACGTTCGATAAACTCCCAGGCATGCGCATCTTTGGCCGCTTGGATAATGGCGGCTTCGTCGAATTCGTCATGCCCGTAAGCGATATTCGCACGAATCGTATCGTTAAATAGGATAACGTTTTGGCTGACAAACGATATTAGTTGGCGATAGTGGGTTAAATCGAGTTGTTGGATGTCGATGTTATCAAGGTAGATTTGACCTTCAGTCGGCGTATAAAAGCGAGCCAGTAGGTTGGCAAGGGTGGTTTTTCCGCTACCGGACTGGCCGACGAGAGCGGTGGTTTGATTCGCCTTGAAGGTTAGGTTGAGGTGGCGTAGGGCGCCTTGAGCTTGTTGCGGATAATGAAAGCTTAGGTTGGCTAAGCGTAGTTCGCCTTTTACCTCGTTGATAATGTGTTGGCCTGGGTTTGCTTCCGCGGCTAGATCTAGGAGGGTAAAAATACTTTCGCTGGCGGCCATGCCTTGTTGCAGGGTTTGGTTGACGCTGGTGAGGCGGCGTATGGGTTCAAAAATCAGCGCCATTGCGGTCACAAAGGCGATAAATTCGCCCGGGGTAAAGTGACCTTGTGCCGACATATTGGAGGCAACGTAGACAACGAGTGCCAAGGCGATGGCGGCGAGCATTTGTACCAGTGGAACGTTAGCGGCGGAGACTTTGATGACGTTCATGGTATGGCGACGCAAGCCTTCGGCGGTGTGTAAAAACCGCTTTTCTTCATAGGTTTCGGCGCCGTAGACTTTAATGTCTTTATAACCGTTGAGTCCTTCTTCTAAACGCTGGGTCAGTTCGCCCATGCTGTTTTGCATTTCGGTACTGGAGTTGCGCATCAGTTTGCTGGCGCGGTCGATAATCCACGCCACAATCGGGCCGATCATCAACATTAGCAGGGTGAGTTGCCAGGAGGTGTAGAGCATATAACCGAGCAGGCCGATAATAATCAGGGTGTCACGGATAAGAATAATCCAGGCTTCGCTGAGTGAATTGGCAACTTGCGGGACATCGTAGGTGATTTTGGAGAGGAGGTGGCCGGTGCTGTAGTCGTGATGGGTCTGTAGTGGGAGGCGATTTATTTTGGCAAACATTTGCGCGCGAATATCTAAAATCGCTTTATGCGCTACCCAGCTGCTGGCGACTTTGCTGGCGTACTCGGCTAGTCCTTTGACAATAAACACCAGTAGAATCAGCGCAGGGATGAGTTTGATCATGGTTGGGTCTTGCGCAATTAAGCTATCGTCTACAAGGTATTTAAGTAGCATGGGCATCAGCGGTTCGGTGGCGGCGACTAAACCGAGGGTGACAATCACTACGCCTACCATTTTCCAATAAGGGCGTAAGTAGCGTAGTAGACGTTTGTATAGGGTAAGCGTAGTGTGATTCATTATTTGCAGGCCTGCTTATTCGCGGCGAAGAATTTTGTTGACCACGATGTTCGCCCAGCCCGCGCTGTGGAATTGGGCGTCGAGGGCATCGCGGTCATAGTGGTGTTCCACCCAATCGATAAATGTGATATCGGGGTGTTGTTTTTGGAAGGCTAAAAAGGCGTCAAAAAAATAGTCTAACTTGCCGGTTTCTGCCCAACGAAAATGACCGTATTTAAAGCTGAGTTCTTGCAAAGCGAGCTCAATCGGCTCGTGCAAAATAAAGTGACGATAGAACACACTCATTAATCCGGCACGATCCGCGCCGGATTTGCAATGAATAAGAATGGGGTATTGCGCTGTTTCCAATACCTGTTTTGCGCCTAATATTTCTTGTACTTCAGGCAGGCGGCGCGATGACATGACATGGTTTACCAACGTGACACCATAGCGATCACAGGCTTGTTTTTCGAGGCGATATTGGCCAGTGGTGTCGGCGCGACGCATACTGATAATGGTTTTAATCGCATAATCCTGTGCCAGTTTTTTGACAAATCCGGGGGAGGGATGGTTGCTGCGGTAGGCGTGTTCACTGATGCGGTGAAAGTTGCGGTAAATCACGCGCAATATTTCATGGTCAATAAACCAGGCTTCTAAGTGTGCGAGTAAGCGTCCCCAGCGGGTATTTAAGCGTTCCATGCCATGTTCTTGTGCTAAAAAATTGAGGGCTATTCTACCTTTTTTGCGGTATCAGGGCTAGGAAATGCTAAAATCGGCGCTCAAGTCGTTTGGATGAATAATGAAAGGAGTGGACTGTGATTGTCGTAACCGGTGGCGCAGGATTTATCGGCAGTAATATTGTGAAAGCGCTCAATGCGCTGGGTCGCAGTGATATTTTGGTGGTGGATAACCTCAAAAACGGCAAAAAATTTATCAATATCGCCGATTGTGATATTGCCGATTACCTGGATAAAGAAGACTTTCAAGCGCGTATTTTTGCCGAAGAAGGCTTGCCAAAAATTGACTGCATATTCCATGAAGGTGCCTGTTCCGCGACCACAGAGTGGGATGGTAAATACGTCATGGACAATAATTACGAATATTCTAAAGACCTGCTGCATTATTGTTTGGATCGCAAAATCCCGTTTTTATATGCGTCTTCTGCGGCTACCTATGGCGATGGCCCGGTGTTTATTGAAGAACGTCAATATGAAAAGCCGCTCAATGTGTATGGCTATTCTAAGTTCCAGTTTGATCAATACGTCCGCCAAGTTTTGCCGAAAGCGCAAAGCCAAGTGGTTGGATTCCGTTACTTTAATGTCTATGGCCCGCGTGAACAGCATAAAGGCGATATGGCAAGCGTGGCATTTAAACTGCATAACCAAATTCTGCGGGGCGAAAATCCCAAATTGTTTGGCGAATACGATGGCTATGGCCCGGGGATGCAAACCCGCGACTTTGTGTATATCGAAGACGTGGTGAAGGTCAATTTGTGGTTTATGGCGAACCCGGATAAATCGGGTATTTTTAACCTCGGGCCGGCGGCGGCCGAGCCGTTTAAAAACGTCGCTGAGGCGGTGATTCAGTTCCACGGCAAAGGCGAAATTGAATACATTCCGTTCCCGGAGCATTTAAAAGGCGCATATCAAAGCTTTACCCAGGCCGACAATAGCCGTTTGCGCCAAGCCGGTTATAGCGACAAATTCCATACCGTAGCGGAAGGGGTGCATAAATACCTCAGCTGGTTAACGGAAAATAAACATTTCTTAGATTTTAGTCGATGATTAAACGGTGCCAACACTGTTAAATTTCGATGGATTTAAGTTTTTCTTTTATGCCAATGATCATCCGCCAGCTCATGTTCATGTGTTAAAAGGGGATGGTTGGGCTAAAATTGATTTGGAATGCTTGAAGGTGGTTAGTTCGAGTTTGAAACCTGCGGAACTTAAAAAGGCAGTGGACACAGTTGCGCTGCATCAAGTGGAATTTATGGAGAAGTGGCATGAATGGTTTAGCCGGTAAAGAAGTGCATATTGATGATCAGTTCTTGCACGTTGATCTAATGGATGGCCGTCGAATTTCTACCCCAATTCACTGGTATCCAGAGCTTGAGCAGGCGACACTGAATGATCTTAAGCACTATCAGTTTATTTGTGATGGCACAGGAATTGAATGGAGCACCTTGGATTATCATTTGAATATCGAAAATATGTTGCAGTTTGAGTACAAGCAAAATGTGGCATAAATTCTTAAAAGCATGAGAATTCTGTTAATCAAAATGTCGTCAATGGGAGATGTGTTTCACACGTTTCCTGCTTTGACGGACGCGCAACACGCTATACCAGGCCTGGTGGTAGATTGGGTGGTGGAAGAAGCGTTTGTGGAAATCCCTGTTTGGCATCCGTTGGTTGATCGGGTGTTGCCCATCAGATTGCGCGAATGGCGAAAACGCCCGTTCGCCAAACAAACGCGCCAACAAAAAGCCGCCTTTTTTGCCAAACTGAATGAGCAGAAATACGATTTGGTATTGGATGCGCAAGGCTTATTAAAAAGTGCTTGGGTTGCACGGCAAATTGCGGCGCCTAAAGTCGGGCTGGATTGGGCTTCGGTGCGCGAAAAGCTGGCCAGTTTGTTTTATGACCGCAAAGTGTCTGTGGCTAAAAACCAGCACGCCATAACCCGTCTGCGTGAACTGTTTGCTAAAGCCTTGCATTACCCGATTCCAACCACATCGATTGAATACGGTTTAAATCACCAGACCTGGTTGCCGTTAGAGCAGGTGGCTAATCAACCCTATATCGTGTGTTTACATGCGACGACTTGGCAAACCAAATATTGGCCGGAAGAACACTGGCAACAACTGATCGCTAAACTGAATCAGCAAGGTTTAAAAGTCGTTTTACCTTGGGGTAATGCAGAAGAAAAAACGCGTTCCGAACGTTTGGCGCAGGGCTTAGAACAGCACCAGGCTTGGTGTCCGCATCAACAACTCAAGTTAAATGAGATGGCGCGGTTGCTAAAATACGCGAAAGCAGTGGTGTCGGTAGACACCGGCTTGTCGCACGTTGCAGCGGCGTTAGATGTGCCGATGGTGGTGTTATATCGTGTCACCGATCCTAAATTAGTTGGTGCGCTGGGGCAAAATGTGGCGCATTTATGTTCGCCGTTAGCGCCAAATTACATTAAAAAATTCAAACCGGGTCAAGCACAACAATCGTTGCAAGGGTTATCGGTTGATGAGGTGTTAGGCGCATTAAAACTTGGCTGAATTAAACGAGTCTGTTTTAGCAGGCCTGCTATAATTTGCCCTATTTTGCGTAGCGTTGCAGCGGCGGTTGCGTCAAGCGTGCGACTCGTGGAGAGATAAAATTGATCGAATTAACAAAAGGTTGGGTATGCAGGCATATTATTTAGTGTCCACGCCACTTCATTTATTCGTTGCGCTCGGGGTGGCATTAAGCCGCCAGTCTACCGAAACAGCCACGCTTATCTTTATTGACCAATATCCCGGTCAATCCGATGTGTATATTCGTTGCTTAAAAGACCATCCACTCAGTCCGTTTAAAGCATTGGTTGAGTTTGGTGGGCGTGATGTCGCCTTTAAGCAAAAACTCGCCTTCCGCAAACAGTTATTTGCAGACTTGCAAGCGATGATAGCGCAGGATTGCCCAGATAGAATGTATGTCGGTAATGATCGACGCGTCGAATTTCAATATCTGATGCAAGCCGGACGAAAAATAAAACCTCAGTTAGAAGGCGTGTATTTAGATGAGGGCATGTTTACCTATGTTGGAAGAAAGGCTTCAAAGAGTTTTTCAGATGCCGTTGTCGATACTTTATTAAAAAAACTGGCGTATGGATTTTGGTGGAGTAATCCGCCTACGGTGGGTGCAGGTAAATGGATTTCTCAGGCTTATGTGGCTTTTCCTGATTTAGTGCATCCGGCGTTGACTAAAAAACACCTTATTCCACTTGAGCCGACTTACTTTACTCATCATCACTTTCAGCAACTGGCGGCCTGTTGGCTGGCGCAGTTTCATATTGACGCTGGGGCGTTAGCCGAATTGGATTTGATGATTACTTTGCCTGAAAAAACCGATATGGATAAGGTGACGGGCTATGTTGATCATATTCAGCGTTTGGTTTGGGATTTAAAACACGATGCCGGTTTGATTGGCATTAAGTATCATCCCAGCGAGCGTTCGGAGGATCCGCTCAACCTGAAGAAAAACCCTTCGGTGAAGATTTTACCGGCTAAGTTACCTTTCGAAGCGATGTTGCCGTTTTTAAAATCCATTAAGCTACTAGGCGATATGAGTAGCACACTGCTTACAACGAAATTGTTCAGACCGGATATCGCGGTGGCTGTGATGCAAATTGGCCCTAGAACGGCGCACTTTGAGCAGTTTGTCGGTTTGTTTAATCGTTTAGAACTCCCCATTCTCGAAAAATCTGCGATAGAACACTATGCACGTCGTTAAACAGTCGAATGTCAAAAAAGTGCTGGTGATTAAGATGTCGTCAATAGGCGATATTATTCATACCTTTCCGGCACTGACCGATGCAATGAAAGCGCATCCGAATATACGCTTTGATTGGGTTGTGGAAGCGCCGTTTGCTGAGTTGCCGAGGCTGCACAAGGGCGTGGATAAGGTATTGGTTAGTCAGCGTAGAGCCTGGCAAAAACGCCGTTTCAGCCTAAAAACCTGGTCGGAAAAACGCGCCTTTAAACACTTAATACAGCAGCAGGAGTATGATTTCGTTATCGAAAATCAATACACCCGAAAAGGGGCTAAAGTGGCTAAAATCGCACGCGGAATCCGCTGTGGTTTGGACAAGCGCAGCGCTGATGATGCCGATATAAGCCGTCATTTCGATCGCGCATTTTATGTGTCCAAGTCGCTCCATGCCATCGAACGCACACGTAAGCTGTTTGCGTTAGCGCTAGACTACGAATACAACGAGGCTGAACTCGATTTCGGTATTGATTTAAGCAGGCTTAATACCGATTTTATGAAAGCCTTAGTCTTTGATTTTACGCAACCGTTTCAGGTTTTCTGTCAGGGCACAACCTGGCAAACAAAGCATTTACCGCCAGAAAAATGGGTAGCGTTATTAGGCAAAGCAAAACAAGATGGCGTGTCGGTGCTATTGCCTTGGACAGGTCAGGCAGAGAAAAAACAGGTTGAAAATATTGTGCGCGAGGCGGGTTACGGCGTGATGCTGCCGGAACAAAGTCTGACCAACTGGGCTGCAATCATTAACGCAAGCCAAGGGGTAATCGGTGTTGATACCGGGCTAACCCATCTCGCCGCCGCACTCGAAAAGCCTACGCTGGCACTGTTCGGCCCCACTAATCCTTTTTTGACCGGGGTAAAAGGTATAAAAGCAAGAAATGAATACCTCAACCTAAAATGCTCACCCTGTATGAGTGAAACCTGTGCGCGAGGTCTTTCATGTTTACAGCAGATTGCAATGGAAAGGGTTTGGTTGGCGTTTAATGGGCTACAGAATAGAGAGGTTTAGCCATGAGTACACTTAATGTCATTTGTGTAAAATGGGGAACAAAATATGGCCCCATTTATGTTAATCGATTATTTAATATGGTTAAAAAAAACTTAACTAAGCCATTTAATTTTTATTGTATGACAGATGATGCAACGGGTTTAACGCATGATATTCGTGTTTTACCGATAGCCGATACGAGTTTATCCGGCTGGTGGCATAAATTATCGCTCTTTAAATCAGGTTTTTATGGGTTACAAGGCACGGCGTTATATCTTGATCTTGATGTGGTCATCACCGGATCACTTGATCCGCTAATTGATTATGAGCCGGAGCATTTTTGTATTATGCGTGATACCGGGCGGAATAAATGGGATAAGTTTAATAGCTCAATTATGCGTTTTGAATTGGGCACGTTAAATTATGTTTGGGACGGATTTGTTTATAATCAAAAGTGGATTGCCGATAATATGGAAGGTGATCAAGATTGGATTGGATTGCTTGTGCCCTCGGCGCTAACTTATCCTGAAAAGTGGGTGGTTTCGTATAAAAAGCATTGTCATGCACAAGGTTGGTCAATGCTTGGTTTAGGCGAATGGCTTATGAAAAAAGACTGGATAAAGCCACAAGGTATGGCTGTATTACCTTCAGATGCACGCGTCGTTGTTTTCCATGGATTACCCAATCCGCAGGATGTGATTCAAACTTCATATAAACAATGGAAAAAAGCACCTTGGATACAAAACTACTGGAACTAGTGCAAAAAAATGATTATCTTAAAATTCTTTTTTTGGTGCTAAGTGGGTGGGCGCTGTTTTTAACAAAAGTATTTTCGTTTGAAAATATCTTTTTAATCTTCTCTTTTTTGATGGTATGGATTTATAGACGACCTTTTTCAGAGTTAAAATTACTTTTTCCGTATCGGCTTTTTTTAATATTGCTTTTGTTTTTTATCGTTATACCATCCTTGCCAACTTTATATTACCTCCCTTTGGGTGAACGAAGCGAAGAATTTCTCCATCATAGAATGGCGGCTTTGATCGTATTTTTGTATGTTGTCATCTTGTTTTGGCAGTTAAGACCAAGTGCTACTCATATATGGTATGGGTTAATCCTGACCGGGTTGGCGGTGCTTGTCGTCTTGATTTATGAAATAGCAGGCCTGCCTAATACGGAAGCCATTTTTAGCCATCGTTTTGGTGATTCTTTAACACCCCATCCCATACATTTTGGCTTATACAGTAATCTGATTTTAATTGTTTTATTGGGAGGCTTTTTTTGGGCTTGGTCGCAAGGCAAGATGCACCTTAGTGCGTTAGTTATAGCGGTTTTGGTGTATTTATTGGGGGTGATTTTATCTGAGAGTCGCACCGCTTGGATTGGCTTGCCGGAAGCCGTAGTTGCATGGTTATTATTTTATCTGAGTTTGTTTCTAATAAAAAAACATCTGGTTTCTAAACGCAATATAATTCTCGTGTTAATGGGGATTGTTTTATCTGCAATGGTATTGTTTAGTCTTTTTTCTGATCGAGTGGTGCAGAGAGTTAATCTAGCCGTTGAGGATGTTCATAATTATATTTCCGGAGCAGAAGCGGGAAGTATCGGCCAACGTTTTGTGATGTGGGAAGTCGGTTTACATGGTTTGTTACATTCCCCTTTTGTGGGGGTGGGTGAAGACAATTCACTGCATTATCAGGAAAGAATAAGCCGAGCTATTATGCTTGAGCGTATCGGTGTCGATCAAGCGGTAGTTTATGGTCATCTCCACAATCAGTATATTCACGAGGCTTTTACGCGTGGTGTTTTTGCGCTTTTAGGTTTGTTAGTTTTTTTATTATATATGTTTTTTTATTTTGTTAAACGTATACGATGTTCTAAAAAACATTCAGCACAGCTTGTGTGGTCAATCGCTGGTTTGGTTTTTATTATTGCTAGTGCAGTGTCGATGCTAACAGAATCTTGGATACACTTGAGTAACGGTGTCGCCTTTTTTATCTATTATATTATGCTGTATTATTTTTTATCTTCCGCTGAAGATACATCTTCTGTTTTTGGAGGAGTGAATCGTGAGTATTAGATTTTCTATCGTAATGCCTTCATATAATCGTGGCGAGTTACTTAAACGTGCGGTAAAGTCGATTATCAATCAAACTCACACAGATTGGAGACTGTATGTTGTTGATGATTGTTCAACCTGTACAATTACCCTTGCCGCACTTGACTGGATTCGTTCATTGAATGACGAACGCGTTTTTGTATTACAAAATATTGAGAATAGTGGCGTAAATAAAACAAGAAATAAAGCATTGGACTTAATTCAAGACCAGTCTGATTCAAGTTTTGTAACCCTATTGGATGACGATGACTATTTTATTCCCACCGCCTTTGAGCAGATAGCGCAGAGTATCACGCAAACCCCGTGCAACTGGTTGATAGCTAAGTGTATTGACGAGCAGGGTTCGCCTGTTTCAAAAATCAAAAAATATGGTGCAGGTAATTATCTTTATGATTATATGTATGGTCGTAACTTGCGTGGAGATGTCGCCCATTTTATAAAATCGGATGTGGCTTTACGTTATCGTTTTAGCGAAGTTTTTAAAAACGGTGAGGAATGGTATTGGTTTTCTCAGATAGCCAAAACAACGGATTTTGTGGCTTTAAATCTCGGTTTGAAAATCGTTAAATATTTGCCGGGCGGTTTATCGGATAAGGCCGAAAATAATAGACATAAACTTGAGGTGTTTGCATTAAAAGTCAGCGCCACAGAGGGGTTGGCGCCGCGCTTTAAGGCGGTGCAGCAGCAATCGTTTGCGCGTGAATTGATTATCGCCGACCAAGTTGAAGACGGTTTGCGAATGTTAAAGACTTGCTGGCCTTATAAGTGGTGGTCTTTTCATTGGTATCGCTGGTATGTTCAAGCGGTGTTTAAAAGTATTTCGCGTGTAAATAAATAATACAAGATAGGGTCATTGAATCATATGCAGTTTATAAAACAATTTATTGAGGATGTTGTGCTTGTTGTACCTAAGGTGCATGGTGATGCACGTGGCTACTTTGTAGAAACATTTCGTCAGGACAAGCTTGAAGCGGCACTAGGTTACAAAGTGAGTTTCTGTCAAGACAATGAGTCCAAATCAAGCAAAGGGGTTCTTCGTGGCCTGCACTATCAGTTGCCGCCCTTTGCCCAAAGTAAATTGGTGCGGGTGATTGAAGGTGAGGTTTTGGATGTGGCGGTGGACATTCGCCAAGACAGTCCGACATTTGGCCAGCATGTGGCGGTGATTCTAAATGACACCAATAAACACCAGTTGTTTATTCCGCGTGGGTTTGCGCATGGCTTTGTCGTGCTGTCTGATACCGCCACTTTTGCTTATAAAGTGGATAACTACTACTCGCCGGAGTGTGATCGCGGGTTAGCGTTTAACGATCCGATGCTAAATATTGATTGGCACTTACCGTTAGCGCAGCTACAACTTTCAGCCAAAGATCAACAGCAGCCAAGCCTGACACAGATTAAGCACGAATCGGCGCTGTTTAGACATGGAATCAAGCTATATGATTAAGTCTATGTTAGTGATTGGCAAAAACGGCCAACTTGGGCAATCGATACAAAAAATCGTCAATACGAACGGCTTGGTGAGCGTAGCGCAGCCATCGAGTGATCAAATTCGTTTTACCTTCGTAGGTCGCGATGAACTTGACCTTGCGAGTGCGCAGAGCATTGCCAACTACTTTAAAGACCGATATTTCGATGCCATTATTAATTGTGCGGCTTATACAGCGGTGGACAAAGCTGAGTCGGAGTTGGTACTCGCTGACCAGATTAATCACTTAGCGGTGAAGCAGTTAGCCGACATCGCTAAAGCACAAAACAGCCTGCTCATTCACATCAGCACCGACTATGTGTTTGATGGCACAAACCACAAACCCTATCTCGAAACGGATAAAACCCATCCGGTCAATATGTATGGTCTCACCAAATTAAAAGGGGAGCAGGTGATGCAGGAGTCCGGCTGCACAGGCGCGATTATTCGTACAAGCTGGGTGTATTCGGAGTTTGGTAACAACTTCGTTAAAACCATGCTACGTCTTGGTCAAGAGCGAGATACGTTGAATGTGATTTACGACCAAGTCGGCTCGCCAACCTATGCCACCGACCTTGCTGAGGCTATTTTGCATATGTTGCAATCGTCCTTGACAGGCTGGGGTGAGGGTGAAAATCAAACCGTCCAAATCTACCATTACAGCAACGAAGGCGTGTGCTCGTGGTACGACTTTGCCAAAGCCATTTTCGAAATCGCTGACATCGCGTGTCAAGTTAATCCAATCGAAACCAAAGACTACCCAACGCCGGCTAAACGCCCGCATTTTAGTGTGATGAATAAAACGAAAATAAAGCAAATACCCGGCTTGGTGGTGCCTTATTGGCGAGAAAAACTGCCTGCGCATATCGATTTGATACTCGGTTCCCGTAATAAATCTAAATAGGGCGCGTTAAGCATTCGTTTTGGGTGACGCAAGTGGTGAATCCAGCGATGGATTTTTAGATGTGCATTGTGTTTATGCTGGATTTTGTTGGCATTCAATAACAAAAAATTGAGTTCTTTACGGCTTGAGGCCGTGAGTTATGGGGTGTTTCAAGCAGGCGGATGGCGCGCTCAGGAGGAATCGAACCTCCAATCTGCCCTCCGGAGGGGCAAGTTATATCCATTTAACTATGAGCGCATCAAATAAAGAGGCCATATTATAAGGGTTCGTGTTGTATTGTGTGAAAAAATTTGTAGTGGTGTTATCCGATGTGGGGTTTGCTGGCGGCGCGTTATCCGTTTGTCATCTCAGCGCGGCCACTCGAAGAAGGCGTGCCGCCTGAAAATGGAT
Organism: Thiomicrospira sp.; assembly: GCA_034005865.1. Taxonomy (GTDB): domain Bacteria; phylum Pseudomonadota; class Gammaproteobacteria; order Thiomicrospirales; family Thiomicrospiraceae; genus Thiomicrospira. The sequence goes on from JAVETW010000019.1 coordinate 16,138, forward strand.
AGTGGCGAGCGCCTGATGCGTTTGTTTTCAAAAATGGCTCAACTAAGTTTGTGTAGGCTTGATAGCAGGCCTGCTATTTTGTTGGACGGTGAGTTGTAGCGGGGTTATTCGCGGATAATCCAAGGATGTCCCCACCAATACCAGTTTCCGTCGGCACGGCGTGCGGTACAGGCGTAGCGGTCGCGGGGCGGTTTGAGTGGGTGTTTTGCTTGCATCTCTAATAGGGTGTCGCTCATCCAGTGCAGGCTGAGCGGTTCGCCTTGGCTAGTGAAGCAGTTGAGTCCGCTAATGGGGTGTTCAAACGTTAAGCGCAGGATGGGCGGATTTTGGCTGATGATCGGCTCAAATGGCGTGTGGGCGCGCAGTGGAAGCGCTTGTGTGTGAACTTTACGTTGGAAGTCGGCGAGGCTGGCGTAGGCTTGCGCCATGGGAAAGCGGTTGAGTGCGCGGCGGTCGCTATGGGCGTTCACCGCACCGGATACTTGCGCGACGGCGGTATAGCCGAGTTGTTGAATGAGGTTGGCCGCGCTTTCGTTATATTCGCCGTACGGATAGGCAAACAGGGCGGGGGTGCGATTGGTGTGTTCGCCGAGTTCGTGCTGTAAGCGTTGTTGACCCTGTTCAACTTCGTGTTTCACGCGTGCGATAAAGTCGGCCTCGGTCTCATTGGGTTGGGGAAACAGGGCGCTGTGGCTGTAGGTATGATTGGCGAATTCAAAGCCGTGTTGTTGCAGTTCACGCATCTGTGTCCAGCTCATAAAGTTGCGATAGCCTTTGTCAATCGGTTCGGCGTTGACAAACACGGTCATGCCCCAGCCGTAGCGCGCTAGGCGAGCAAAGGCGTGGGTGTAGAGGCTGATATAGGCATCGTCGGCGGTGAGTACGACGGTTTTTTCGGGAATCGGTTGCTGTGTTTGCCAATGGGTGACGAGTTTAGATAACGGCCAAACTTGGAAGTTTTGTTGATGCAGGTAGTCCAAATGTGCGTCAAACTGTTCGAGGGTCACGCTGGTGCTGGGCGGCGTGTCGTCGGCGATGTGGTGATACATTAAGATCACCGCATTTGTGCTGGCGAGGGCTTGGCTAACACCGACCATCAGTACCAAAATAGGGATAAGTCGATTTATGTGTTTAAATAACATGGTTGATCGCTCATTTTTGGAGGGCGTTGCGTTATTATGCGCGCTTTATTAGAGAGGAAAAAGGTTTGCTAACGTTTAATCGTATTGTGTGGGTGGTGTTGGTTGCATTGAGTGTGGGCTTGGTGTGGGTGGTGTGGCATGAAACGCAGCGTCAATCGCTACAAGAGCCTGAAGACACGTCGGCTATGGCGGTGAGTGCGTTACCGGATTTTGCCGCGATAACCGATGTGCAGGCGAAAAAACAGGCGTTTTTTGATTTTATGTGGCCGGCGATTGTTGATGCTAATCAACAGGTTTTAACTGAACGTACTTATTTAAAAGCCTTGCAGGGAAAAAAGTGGACCGCTCGGCAAGAGGATGAACTGGCGGAGTTGGCGTTGAAATATCAGCAGCCTCGCCAAGCGCAGCAGTCGAAAGCGGATTGGTTGGCGGTGTTGTTGGAGAAGGTGGATATAATTCCACCGTCGCTGGCCTTGGCGCAAGCGGCGAATGAATCGGCTTGGGGAACCTCGCGTTTTGCGCGTGAGGGGTTTAATTTTTATGGTCAATGGTGTTTTAGCGCCGGTTGTGGCTTGGTGCCGAATGCGCGCCTAGAGGGCATGACGCACGAAGTGCGCCGTTTTGACAGGCCTGCTGATTCGGTGGCAGCGTATGTTTTAAATTTGAATAGTTTGGCGGCGTATCAATCTTTGCGCGCATTGCGCGCGCAGCAGCGCCGTCAAGGAGTGGTGGATGGCGCGGCATTAGCCGAGGGGTTGCTGGCCTATTCAGAGCGCGGTGAGGCGTATGTCGAGGAAATTAAAACGATGATACGTTTGAATGATTTGGCGCAGTATGATGCGCGTTTTGCACAGGAGGTTGGGCAAGGTGGCTGAGTCGGTACAGGCGTGCGTCGGCTGGCGTGAGTGGGTCGGGTTGCCGTTATTGGGGCTTGCGCGCATTAAGTGTAAGGTGGATACTGGGGCGCGAACTTCGGCGTTGCATACGTTTTCGGTTACGCCTTTTGAGCGTGAAGGTGAGGAGTGGGTACGTTTTGGCGTGCATCCGCATCAGGGTGATGCGCAAACCGAAACTTGGTGTGAAGCCAGAGTAATCGACAAGCGTGTGGTAACCGATTCGGGGGGCAATCAAACAGAGCGTTATTTTATTGAGACCGCGTTACAAATCGGCGAACAGGTTTTTCCGATTGAGTTATCTTTAACCAGCCGCGATACCATGCGTTTTCGTATGTTATTGGGGCGGGTGGCGTTAGAGCATCGCTTTGTGGTGGATGTGAGTCAGTCTTATCTACAAGGCAAACCGAAACTTATCAACCCTCAGGGGACTGTTTGAGCATGAAAATTGCCATTTTATCGAGAAATCCAAAACTTTATTCTACGCGTCGCTTAGTGGAAGCGGCGCAAGCGCGTGGTCACGAGGTGCGTGTGATTGATGCGTTGCGTTGTTATATGAATATCACCTCGCACCACCCAGAAATTCATTATAAAGGTGAGGTGTTGACCGGTTTTGATGCGGTGATTCCGCGTATCGGCGCGTCGATTACCTTTTATGGCACGGCGGTTTTGCGCCAGTTTGAGATGATGGGCGTGTATCCGTTGAACGAGTCGGTGGCGATTACGCGTTCGCGCGATAAGTTGCGCAGTTTGCAACTGTTGTCAAAGCATGGGGTTGGCTTGCCGGTGACCAGTTTTGCGCATTCGCCGGATGATATTGATGATTTATTGCACATCGTCGGCGGCGCACCGGCGGTGATTAAGGTGCTAGAAGGTACACAGGGCATCGGGGTGGTGTTGGCCGAAACCAAGCAGGCGGCAAAAAGCGTTATTCAAGCGTTTATGGGGCTGAAAGAGCATATTTTGGTGCAGGAATTTATCAAGGAAGCTGGCGGCTCGGATATTCGTTGTTTTGTGGTGGGCGGCAAGGTAGTGGCGGCGATGAAGCGCCAAGGCCAAGAGGGGGAGTTTCGTTCGAACTTGCATCGCGGCGGTACGGCGAGTCTCACGCGTATTTCACCGGAGGAGCGCGCTACGGCGATTCGTGCGGCAAAAATCATGGGCTTGAATGTGTGTGGGGTCGATTTGTTGCGTTCAACGCATGGCCCGGTGGTGATGGAGGTGAACTCTTCTCCGGGCTTGGAGGGCATTGAAGCCGCGTCCGGCAAAGATATTGCAGGCCTGGTGATTGAGTTTATCGAGAAAAATGCCAAACCGAATAAAACCCAAACCAAAGGCAAGGGCTAGGGAGAGCGCATGGCAGAGACGTATGTCAAAAATAAGACGATGACGCTTGCCGGGGTAACGGTTGAGCCCGGCGAGCGCAAAACGATTGATTTAGAGGTGGGTAAGCTTTACACCCATACGCCGATGACCATGCCGGTGCAAGTCTTATGCGGACGGCAAGCCGGGCCGGTGATGTTTGTCAGCGCGGCGATTCATGGTGATGAACTGAATGGCGTGGAGATTATTCGGCGCTTGCTGAATGTGCCGTCGCTACGTCGCCTGAAAGGCACATTGATCGCCGTGCCGATTGTGAATATGCACGGTTTTATTAACCAAAGTCGGTATTTACCCGACCGACGTGATTTAAATCGTAGTTTTCCCGGTTCGGAAAAAGGCTCGCTGGCCGGGCGCGTAGCCCGTTTGTTTATGGATGAAATTGTCGCACGTTGTACGCATGGTATCGATTTGCATACCGGCGCGATTCATCGTTCGAATCTGCCGCAAATCCGCGCCAATTTAGATGATGACGCGACCTTAGTGTTGGCGAAAGCGTTTGGTACGCCGGTGGTACTCAATTCCGATTTGCGTGACGGCTCGTTGCGTGAAGCGGCAGGCAAAAAAGGCATTCCTGTCTTATTGTACGAAGCGGGGGAGGCGTTGCGCTTTGACGAGTTAGCGATTCGTGGCGGGGTGCAGGGCATTGTGCGGGTCATGCGTGAATTAGGGATGTTGCCCAAAGCAAAAAACCAACAGCGCTTAGAGCCGATTGTCGCCCGTGCCTCCGCTTGGGTGCGCGCACCGCAAGGCGGCATTTTTCGCGCCTGTGTTAAACAGGGCGAACGTGTCATCAAAGATCAAACCCGTTTAGGGGTGATTGCCGACCCGTTTGGCGAATCCGAAATGACTATTTATGCACCATTTAGCGGCATAGTGATTGGTCAGCTTCATTTGCCGCTGGTACACGAAGGCGAGGCTTTATTTCATATTGCGCGTTTTAATCGCACGGATCTCGCCGCCGAAAAAGTCGAGGTTTACCACGAAACCCTCGGCTCGGATAGTTATCCTTATATTGATGAGTAGCCTGTGAAAATGAGTCGCTGGCTGACATTGGCAGGCCTGTTAGGCGCGCCTAGACGTAACGAGAGGAAAAAGTTGGCTGAGTGCGAGTTGAATATTGATGGACAGCGCATTGTGATTGTTCGCCATCCGCGTCGTAAGCGGTTGGCATTACGCGTGCGTCAAGCTCATGTAGCGTTATTAGCGCCGTATGGCGTAACGTTGCACAGTTTGCAGCGCTTTGCCAGACAGTATCAGCCTTGGTGGCAAGCGCAACTTAAGGCTCAGCAGGCGCGCGCGCCGCTTTTTTCATGGCGTGCGCAGCTTAACCATAGCTGGCCGTTTTTAGGCGAAACTTATGAGTTGCAAGCCTGCACATCAACCTCCTACATTGTATGCGGCGATGGGCGTTTAGCTTGTCCTTGGTTGCCAACGGAAAGCGCGCGTCGCCGGTTGTTGCTGGGGTGGTATCAGCAGCAGGCGGCGGCGTATTTAGCCGAACGTACCGCGCATTTTGCGCGTGCGTTAGGGCGTGCGCCAACGACGATTCAAATCAAGACTTATCGCGCGCGCTGGGGAAGTTGTGACAGTCGCGCGCGTATTCAATACAACTGGAAGCTGATGTGTTTGCCGCCTTGGGTCGTGGACTATGTGGTGGTGCATGAGCTGTGCCATTTAGTCTATATGAACCATTCCGCCGAATTTTGGGCGCTGGTTGCGCAGCATTATCCACAAGTCCGCGAGGCAAAAGCCTGGTTAAAACAGTACGGATCGCACTATGTTTAACGAGGCCTGCCGTACACGCTTTATCAATAGGAGGCGTTTTGCCTTGCGTAATGGATTGTTGGTATCATTTTTATTGTTAAAAGAGGCGGTGAGGCAAATAGTGGTTTGCCCGCGTTTAGCCGAATTGGACAGGCTATTTCTATATTTGAGCAAACCAATGAAATAAGTCCGTTTGATTCAAAATTTGATCGTTTTTTGCAAGGCGAGTATGTGATGAGCAGCGAAGAGGCGGCTGGCTGGCAACTCGTGCAAAGTCATTGTATGGGGTGTCATGATTCATCCGACATAACCGGCACAGCACAGCAGACATTCTCTAATTACCGTTACTATAATCTTGGTGTGCCTGTGAACCAGCAAGTACGCCAATCGCTGGAGATGACAGAGAAAGACCCCGGTCTGTATGGAAATCCGAGTGTAGATGATGTTAATCAGTCGGGAAAATTCAAAACACCAACACTCAGAAATAGTGCTGTAACTGGGCCTTATATGCACAACGGTGTGTTTAAATCCTTAGAAACGGTCATCGCGTTTAAAGACTTCCGACGAGTAGCCAATAATAACGAGCGTGTGTTGAATCCTGAAAACGGCCTTAACTGGGGGGAAACGGATTACCCCGAACGTGTGCAATATAGTGCAAATGAAGCCTTATCGGACGAAGATATTGGCGCTATTGTAGCGTTTTTGAAATTATTGACCGATCAGCGTTATGAGTCGCTTATTCGCTAAACAAAACGGCGCCAGTCTTGCTGGCGCTGTAACACTGCTCTTAGTCTTTGCTGGAGAAGTTCATCAGGGCAAGACGAATTTCTTTGACGACATCCGGGTCGATCATTAATTCGTGCTGGCCATCGAGTTCATAGTCGCGCATTTCTTGACCACGATAGGCGCCGAGCGAAATTTCACTGACAATCGAGTTAGCGATTTTGAGCAACGCCACCATCGCACGGACTTTATCGCTTTTTATGGTGGCGCACTTGGGGGTGTGGTGCAATAAAATGGCGCTGAGCATATCAATCGGTAAATGCCATTTCTTGCCCAATAGCACACCGATGGCGCAATGCGTTGAAGTGTAAGCTTGGTATTCTTTGTCAACGACACTGATTGGCGTGCTTTGCGATTGGCTAAAAAATCGACTGTAGCCTTTGGGATCTTTGGTGGCCAGCATAAGACAACCGGCATTATGGAACAAACCCAGCATATAGGCTTCGTCACGACTGACACCGGCCACCCATTCCGATAAGTCGGCCATACAAAAGGCGACGTCCACGCTGTGGCTCATAATTTCTTTATAAATAGCGCCGCTACCAAATAAGCGTTGTAACATCGCAGATACAACCAGGTTGCGAATATTGTCCAATCCCAGCATGTCCACCGCTTCGCGGATGGTGCGGGCGGGTGATTTGAGTTTCATAATGGGTGAGTTGGCTATGCGTAACACTTCACCGGATAGGGTGGTGTTTTGTTCAATAATACGCGCCACATTGATGCTGTTGACAAAGCGGCTTTCCAGTTCACGCTCAAGCAGTGCGACTTCTTCCGGTAATTCGGGGAGTTTTACGCCCTTGATTGCCGCCACGGCTTCGCGTAAGGTTTGTTCCATCATGTTAAGGTGTGTTCCTGTTGTTAAACCGATTGGTTTGCTGTGCCTGGTTCATGTTTTTTTTGTATTAAAAGCACGAAAAGCTTAAATCTGTTCGTCAAGGTGAAAAAGCTAAAGTGTATAAAAACTTTAACACGTTATTTTCAATCTTTATGCGTGTGTTGACAAGTAAAATATTGTCATTTAAGTGTCTTAAATAGCTAGGAGTGTTATGTTGGGAAGTTACTTATCGGATTTGCTGCATGCTATCGAGGTGCATACCGATTTTCATAATCCGATTATCGTGGTGTTGACTGCCGTTGCCGTACTGATTTTTTTGGCACTTAGTTTTTACGGTTCGCGTCGGTTATTAATGCCGCTACTGAACAAAACCATTGATCGCTTGGAAGGCGACACCTTGGCGGCAACGCAAAATGAGCGTCCGGCGTTGGCCAGCCATATTGCGCATTTAGTGCCGGCGATGATGTTGATTGTTTTAGTGAAGTTCTTTTTTGGCACATGGCCGACTTGGGAAGCGCTGGCGCATAAGCTGACCTGGTTGTATTTATATGTGTTCATCGGTCTAACCTTTACCGGTGTGGTGGATTTGATCACGGCGATTTATTCGTCGCGTTCCGAACATTCGAATGTGCCGTATAAGGTGATTTCGCAGTTGGTGAAATTATTGACTTTTATTGTGGTGGCGATTTTATCGACCAGTTTGATTATTGGTTCGTCGCCGACTTATTTACTCAGTGGTTTAGGGGCGCTGACGGCGGTGTTGTTGTTGGTGTTTAAAGATGCGTTGCTTGGGTTTGTCGCCAGCATTCAAATAGCGGCAAACCGTTTGGTGTCGAAAGGTGATTGGATTGAAATGCCGCGTTATGGTGCGGATGGGAACGTGGTTGAGTTGGCCTTGACCACGGTGAAGGTGCAAAATTGGGATAATACAATTACGACTTTGCCAACCTATGCGCTGATTTCAGAGTCGTTTAAAAACTGGCGTGCGATGCAGGAATCTGGCGGGCGTCGCATTAAACGGGCGATTTTGTTAGATATTCAGACCATTCGTTTTGTGGACGAAACGGAATTGACTCGCTTAAAACAGCAGCCGAGTTTGCAGCGCTTTTTTAAAGAGCAAGCGTTTGTTGATTTAACGCAGGAGGATTTGACTAATTCGGCGTTGTTTCGGGCTTATATCGAATGGCGCTTACGTAACCATCCGCAAATTAACCAGCGTTTGACGTTGATGGTTCGCCAGTTGCAACCGACGGAAGTGGGCTTGCCGATGGAGGTGTATTGTTTTAGCGCGGATAAGAATTGGATTAACTATGAGAAAATCCAAGCAGATATTTTCGACAAGTTATATGCCATTATGCCAGTGTTCAAGCTGAGTGCATTTCAGCGTTTGGGCAGTAAAAGTGAATTGAGCGAGTTGTCGTAAGTTTTAAAAACCGTGAACCGTGAAGACATGACGTGTTACTTTTAGGTTAAGAAGTGTGTCGCGGTCTCGGCGTTAGGGTCTGTTGACAATGCATGTTTGAACCACGAAGAACACGAAGATTTTCAACGTTTAGGTCTCTTTATTTTAATAATTCTTCGTGACTCTGTGTCTCTGTGGTGAATTTACATGAGTTCTTTCACTGGCTCTGTACTTGGTAACCAGCGGCGTTAGGGTTTAAATTATTTTTCTTGTGATAAAAAGGGGTGGGGCATGGCTGACTATATTCGGTTTTTTGATTCGCTGACGTTGGAAGATGTGCCGCTGGTCGGCGGGAAAAATGCGTCCTTGGGTGAAATGTATCAAACGCTTGTGCCGCAAGGCGTACCTGTGCCAAACGGCTTTGCCATTACCGCCGAGGCCTATCGTTATGTATTGCGCGCCAATAACTTAGAAGCACGTATGCATGAGTTGTTGGATGACTTGGATTATGACGATGTGGCGCAACTGCAAGAGCGCGGTTATTTGTTACGTGATTTGATTTACCAAGCGACCTTGCCGGACGATTTACGTCAAGCAATGTTGGAGGCCTACACGCGCTTGCGTGCCGAATGTGGTGAAACCATCAGTTTGGCGGTGCGCAGCTCGGCAACGGCCGAGGATTTACCCACCGCCAGTTTTGCAGGCCAGCAGGATACTTACCTTAATATTCGCGGCGAAGCGGCTTATTTAGATGCGTGTAAACGCTGTTTCGCCAGCTTGTTTAACGATCGCGCGATTCATTATCGTTATGACCAAGGTTTTGATCATTTTGAGGTGGCGTTATCGGTTGGGGTGCAGCAAATGGTACGCTCTGATTTGGCCAGCGCTGGGGTGATGTTTTCGATTGATACTGAAACCGGATTTGAGGATGCGGTGTTTATTACCGGCGCCTATGGTTTGGGCGAAAACGTGGTGCAGGGCGCGGTGGACCCCGATGAGTTTTTTGTGCATAAACCGACGTTTGAGCAGGGGTATCGTGCGGTGTTAAAACGTCATTTGGGCTCGAAAAAAATCAAAATGGTGTACGCCACAGATTCTAATAAGCTGTCGGTGCGCAATTTGCCAACGGTAAAAGCCGAGCGCAAGCGTTTTTGTTTGAGCGATGAGGAAGTACTGATTTTGGCGGACTATGCGATTAAAATCGAGGCGCATTATAGTCGTCAAGCCGGTTATCGTAAGCCGATGGACATGGAGTGGGCGAAAGACGGCCTAACCGGTAAGTTGTTTATTGTGCAGGCGCGTCCGGAAACAGTGGTGTCGCAACTTGAAGGTGCGTTGCTCAAAACCTATCAACTCAAACAAGTGCCGAGCGCGCCGCCGAAAGTCAGTGGGCGCGCGGTAGGGGCGAAAATTGCGCAAGGGCGTGTGCGCGTAATTGAGTCGGTCGATAAGTTGCATACCTTTGAACCGGGCGAAGTGTTGGTAAGTGATATTACAACGCCTGACTGGGAACCGGTGATGAAAAAAGCGGCGGCGATTATTACCAATCGTGGCGGACGCACTTGTCATGCCGCGATTATCGCGCGTGAATTATCGATTCCGGCGGTTGTTGGTTGTGATAATGCGACTGACGTGTTGCAAACTGGCGATTGGGTGACGGTCAGTTGTGCGCAAGGCGAAACCGGTTATATTTATGAAGGGGAGCAAGCGTTCGAGGTCATCGAAACCGACTTGTCGCACCTGCCCACTCCCAAAACGCAGATGATGCTCAACCTTGGTAATCCGGATTTAGCTTTTTTATATCGGTTTTTACCGGTTAGCGGGGTGGGCTTGGCGCGGATGGAATTTATTATTAACGAAAGCATTAAAGTGCATCCGCAAGCGTTACTTTATCCTAAACGGGTTCGTGACGAGACCGTTTTGGCGCAAATAAATGAGTTGATTGCTGGTTATGACAGCGGTCAGGCTTATTTTGTCGAAAAATTATCCGAGGGTATCGGCACGATTGCCGCCGCCTTTTATCCGCGTCCGGTGGTGGTGAGAATGTCGGATTTTAAATCCAACGAATATGCCTCGTTATTAGCCGGTGGCTATTTTGAGGACAAGGAAGAAAATCCGATGATCGGTTATCGCGGTGCGGCGCGTTATATAGACGATGACTATCAACCCAGCTTTGCCTTAGAATGCGCGGCCATTCGACGCGTGCGTGAAGTGATGGGGTTGACGAACGTGATAGTGATGATTCCGTTTTGTCGCCGAGTGGACGAAGCGAAGCAAGTGCTGGATGTTATGTCGCGTTACGGTTTAACGCGCGGCGTGAAAGATTTGCAAGTGTATATGATGTGTGAAATTCCCAACAACGTTATTTTGATTGATCAGTTTGCCCAGTATTTTGACGGCTTTTCGATTGGCACAAACGACTTAACGCAATTAGTGCTGGGGGTAGACCGTGATTCGGCCAAGGTCGCTTCGTCATATGATGAGCGCGATGAAGGTGTAAAAACCATGATTCGTTGGGCGGTCGAAGGCGCAAAACGCAACGCAAAACATATCGGCTTGTGTGGTCAGGCGCCGTCGGACTATCCAGAAATGGCGGCGTTTTTAGTTGACATCGGAATCGAGTCGATGAGTCTCAACCCGGATTCGGTGTTATCAACCTTACCGGTGATACTAGAACGTGAAGCCGCTTTAAGCGCAGCTAAATAAAAATAAATCGTTTCCCCGCTATGCGGTTTATTTGAACTCACCACAGAGACACGAAGGCACGAAGTTTTTAAAACTAAAGAGGTCGAATCGTTAAACACCTTCGTGTTCTTCGTGGTTCAAAACAACCAGCTTGCACAACAAATCTGATTAGCGCAATGCCGTGCTGGGTTCGTTTACCGTCTCACAGGTTGGTAACGAGAATTTAAATTCACCACAGAGACACGAAGGCACGAAGTTTTTAAAATAAAGAAGCCATAGCCTTAAACACCTTCGTGTTCCTCGTTACCTTCGTGGTTCAAACGTCAATCTTCGACAAGGCTCGAACCGCGAAAACCCATCCTCAATATCCCTTTTCATGCTAATCGAATTGGATTAGCATTTAATGCTTATCTGTATATAAAAATAATCTTTGGGCGAAATGTGCAAAAAATCGGTCTAATAGATTACGTAGCTAAATCCTTCGGAGGTTGAAATGGCTAAGTCACTCACACGTAAAATTGTTTATGCCAGTGCGGTGGTTGCGGGATCGCTTGCTTTGGTACTGGGATCGGTATTGTATCTGACGCAGGTGAGTCCGGTACAACAGCGTGTTGAAGCCGGATTGACGCAAGACATGCAGGTTTTTATCGACAGCAAAATCGATTTAAAAGTCCAGTCGGGCATTATCGGTGCGACGATGTTGGCGTTGCAGCCGCTGACGCATCAAGCCTTAAACGGTGATCATCGTGAACTTACGCCTATTTTTAAAGGTATGTTGCAGGACTATGCCAAGGTGACCAATTTTCGCGGTATTTTTAGCGAAGTGGTGAATACCGATGCGCAGTCCTTGTTACGTTCTTGGCAGTTGGATGGCGGCATAGTGGATCGTTCAAAAGACCCGTTGATTCAAGAGGTGTTGACCAAGCGGAAAGCGGCCGGTTATCTGGGTTTTAGCGAACGCGGCGTGGTGGTGACTTCGGCGACACCGGTGGTGGACGGTGAGCGCCTTCTTGGTTTGGTGACGATGGTACAAGGGGTAGGCTCTATCTCGCGTGATTTTACCAATGAGGTGGGCGGTGCTTGGGTGATGTTGGTGGATAAGCAGTATGTGCAACAACGTTTTGGTCACACTAAACCGGTGGATAAGCTTGCGCCGATGAGCGAGCGTTATGTGTTTGCGCATAATACGTGGTTTGCGCCGGAGGTGATGAGTTTGGCGCAAAAAGTGTTTACCCAAGTGGACGGAGATCGCCACGCCGTGTATTTAAAAGACGGACAAGTGATTGTCGATTTGCCTGCTTATGATGAGACCGGGCAGGTTTTCGGTCGGCAGATTTTTATTCAGGATGAGGCGGTGTATACCCAAGCGTTGATCGCTGCGCGTAACCAAGCTTGGCTGACGTTGTTGTCGGTGCTGCTGGGGATTGTGGTTTTAGCGGCGATTTTAATTCTGATGATTAAGCGTATGGTGATTCGTCCTTTACAAGGGTTGAATCAAACGATGTTGACGATTGAGCAAAGCGGTGAGTTTAGCCGTCGTGTGCTAGTGAGCAGTGATGATGAAGTGGGACAAACCGCAAAAGCGATGAACCAGCATTTGGAACAGGTCAGTCGAGCCATTAAGCAGGCGAACCAGTCGATCGGTGCGCTGGCGAAAGGCGATTTGAATCAGCGTATAGAGGGGCGTTTTGTCGGTGATTTATTGCAACTTCAACAGGGCGTGAACCAGAGTATTGATAATGTGAGTACGATGATTGCGCAGATTAGCCAAGCGATGAGTGCATTGGATAAAGGGCAGTTTGATGTCAAGGTTCATGCCGAGCAAGCACAAGGCGAGTTTGCGCAAATTTTACACAATACCCGCCATGCGATGGCCAATTTAAATCAAATTATCAGTGGGATTAATAGCGCGCTAACACGGGTGAGCGAGGGTGATTTTAAAGCACGTATTGAGATGAACGCGGCTGGGCAATTAGCGATATTAAAACAAGCGGTGAATCGCAGCGTCGATACCTTGGATAAGATTATTGATGAGATTTCCGGCGTGATGAAAGCGCAAAGTGAGGGTGACTTAACCCGTCGTGTTCGCGTGGAGTGTGCTGGTGAGTTATTGGTGTTAAAACAGGCGATTAACCAAAATGCTGATCATTTAAATCAGGTGATTCATCAGGTGGTGATGGCGTCGAATGCGGTATCGGCTGCGGCTGAGGAGGTATCGCAAGGCTCTACCAGTTTGAGTGATAGCGTGCAGCAACAGGCGGCGTCGGTGGAGCAAACTTCGGCTACGATGACTGAAATGAATGCGGCGATTAAAAATAATGCGCAGAACGCGGTTAATGTCGATGGTTTAGAGCATGAATTGGAGAACAACTCCAAAGTGGCCGGACGCGTGATGCACGAAACGATTGAGGCGATGGGCGAAATTCAAGCCTCCAGTCATAAAATTGTCGATATTGTATCGCTAATTGACGGCATTGCGTTTCAAACGAATTTGTTGGCGTTGAACGCGGCGGTGGAAGCGGCGCGCGCGGGTGATCATGGGCGCGGATTTGCTGTGGTGGCAGGCGAAGTGCGCGCTTTAGCGCAAAAGTCGGCGGAAGCGGCAAAAGAGATTAAGGCGTTGATTGAAGCGAGCGTGGAAAGCATTAATCAAGGAACACGTTTAGCGACCGAGTCGGAAGAGACTTTGCAGCGTATGAATAATTCGATTGTTGAAGTGACGCGGATGATTACCGAAATCGCCGGCAGCTCATCGGAGCAGGCGCGTGGCGTGAGTGAGATTAATCAGGCGTTAGGTTTGATTGATCAGGTCACGCAACAAAATGCGGCATTGGTTGAGCAAACCTCGGCGGCGGCGGAGAGCCTGAAAGAGCAAGCGGTGCAGTTGGCGCAGAGTATGGCGTTTTTCAAAACTGATATTTCACGCGGGTCGAATCCGTCAGCACCAAAGCGGCTGAAGTAAGGCGGTTGCATACGCGGTTTATGGCGATTGTTTTGTTAAGGTCGGCGTAAGCGGGTGCTAAATTTATTTGTATAGCACGGCGGTCTTGCTGGTCGGTGAGCGCGCGGCTAAGCAGGCAACATGATTAGATAAGGCGCGAATGCTCATGTATTCGCGCCTTGTTTGTTTTAGCGCTAGGTGTCGAGGCGCTGTTTGAGGCGTTCGATTTGGTTTTGTGCGTTGTCGTAATCTAGCAATGAGAGCGCGTCGATTAAGTTTTGCCATATTTGCGGTTGCCACGCGGCGATGAGGCGAGCCGCGTGGTCTAGGTCGGGTTGGCCGATATATTCATTGCGCGCAATGCGCTCGCCGAGGGTGTCTAATAACTTTGTGAGTTGGTCTATATCAGGATTTGGCACGTCGTCAGTCAAATGCGGCGCAGCGAAGTCTTCGGGTTCGCGCTGTTGTTTAAGGTAGCTCATGATCGCTTGCTTGGTGGCCTCAAGCGTGGTTTCAAATTCGGCAATTAGCGTTGGTTGAAGCGGTTGGCAGGCTTTTAAGGTTTGGTCGATTTGTTGGCTTATTTCAGCTAGGCGGAGGAGGGCGAGGTTAGCGCTGACGCCTTTTAGCGCATGATTGTGTTGTTGCGCATCTAACCAGGCCTGCTGATGTGGTTGTAGGTCTTTAAAACGTGTCACTAGGTGAGCAAAACGTTGCTCCACTTGGTTTAAAAATTGTTGCAGCAGCTTGTGGTATAGCGCAGCGTTGCCGTTGAGTAGGTTTAGCGCTTGCGCCACGTCGATAAGCGTTTGTGTATTAAGGGGTGAAGCGGGCGTAGTTTGCGGCGAGTTAGCGGTTGCCAATGCGTTGATGTGCGCGGGTTGTAGCCAATTTGCTAACGCGTGGTAGAGGTCTTCACGGCGAATCGGTTTGCTCAAATGGCCGTTCATTCCGGCGTCTATCGCTTTGGTTTTGTCTTCAATCATTGCCGCAGCGGTGAGGGCGATAATCGGGGTTGCTTGATTGAATTCACGAATTTGGCGTGTTGCTTGGTAGCCGTCCACTAATGGCATCTGGATGTCCATAAGAATAACGTCAAAGTTCTGTTGTTTTGTCTGTTGAATCGCTTGTTGGCCGTTTTCTGCTAGTGTGATGTTAAGCCCTAAGCTATAGAGTTGTTCACAAATGACCTCTTGATTGATTTCGTTGTCTTCGACCAATAACACATGGCCGTTAAGTCGCCCTTCGCGTTGGCTGAAGGGGGGATTATGGTGGCTGAGGCTATGCTGTTGGGTTTCGCTGCATAATGCCAACGTTAAGCTAAAAGAAAAACAAGACCCTTGATTGGGTGCTGAACGCAGTTGAATGCCCTCGCCGTGCATCGCTTGTACTAAGCGTTGGCTAATCGTCAGGCCTAGACCGGAGCCGCCGTATTTACGTGAAACGGAGGCGTCAGCTTGGCTAAAGGCTTGAAATAAGCGAGTTTGTTGCGCTTGGCTTAGGCCGATACCGGTGTCCTCTACTTCAAAATACAAGCTGGCTTGGGTGTTGTCAGCGTGTTGCTGGCGCACGCGTAGTCGTATCTCACCTTGTTCGGTGAATTTAATGGCATTACTGATAAGGTTGCTTAAAATTTGGCGCACTCGTAATTCATCGCCGATATAGCAGGCCTGCAAATGCGGATCAAGGTCGAAGCTGAGGCGCAGGCCTTTGTTGCGCGCGTTTTGCATAAACAGGCTGTGTAATTGATTGAGCATCAGGGAGAGGTAAAACGGTGCTGATTCGACTTCTAAGCGTCCAGCTTCGATTTTGGAGAAGTCGAGAATGTCGTTTAAGATGCCTAGCAGTAAATGGCCCGACTGGTGAATTTTGCGCAGTTGTTCTTTCAGTTTCGCTGGGTTGTTGTGGTACAGTCCCATTTCGCTGAGGCCAAGAATGCCGTTCATCGGGGTGCGTATTTCGTGGCTCATATTGGCTAAAAATTCGGACTTGGCCCGATTAGCCGCTTCCGCCAAGCGTTTTTGTTCGCTGAGCTCGGCGTGAATTTGTTCGATTTCGGTAATGTCTACCAGCGTAATGATGTAACGGTTTGAAACAGCCGAGTAAATGGCGCTGGCACGAAAAATGGTGTGTTTGCCTTGATAGGCGACAATCGCTTTATGGCATTGCTCGGGATGTTGAACAAGCGTATGAATCCAGCCCATTTTTTGCGGGTCGTCGTTGAATAAATAGCTGGGTTTTTTGACAAACAAATCGCAAATACAACGATGGTCTTGCTTAAAGGCATCAAGATTGGCATAGTCCGGCAAGAGTTTAAAGAAACCGCCACTGACATCAACCAGTTGTTCACCGTCATTCACTAAAATCAGCGTTTCTTGTGAGTCGAGAATATCACGCACATAAGCTTGTTCAGCACGACGAGCGAGTTCGGCCTGTTTTTGTGGGGTGGTGTCGTAGGCATAGCCAAACCAGACAAGCGCGTTGTCTTCTTGCGCTTGCGGGGTGGCTTGGATGCTCACCCAGCGTTCCAGTCCGCTGGGCAGGATAATACGGTATTCTTCTTGCCAAGGAGTGAGTTGCTCTGCGGATTGGTTTAGTGCGGCAATTAACATCGGATAGTCGTCGGGGTGCGCGCGTTTGAATACAAATTCGGCGTTGGTTTGCGCTTGTTCCAGCGGCACATCAAAAATATCGACTAGGCCTGCTGAAGCATAAGCGAAACGATAGAGACCATCGCTGTAGCGCACCATTTGAAACAGCATACCGGGAATATTTTCTGATAGGTGATGTAAACGGCTTTCTTGGCGTTGTTGGTTGGCTTGTAACAGCTGTTTTTCAATGACTTCTTGCCAGTTTTCATACACCAGTGCCACGAGGTCTTTTTGATGTAAAATCCCGACCACACGCTGATTTTGATCTACGACCACTAAGCGCTTAATGCGGTTTTGTCGGCTAAATAGCAGGGCTTTTTGCAATGGCGTGAATTCTGAAACGGTAATTAACGGCGAGCGCATAATCTCGCATACCGGTATTTGCCAGTCTTGCGCTTGCCAGTGTGGATGTTGGTCGAGAATGCGGTTGATTTGGCTTTGGGTGATGATGCCGGCATAGCCATGCGGGCTCTGCGCGCAACGCACCAGCGCGGCGGAGTGTTGCGTGCGTTGCATTAGTAGTAATACGTCGCGCAAATCCGCGTCTTGATCTATTTCGGCAAATCCTGAGAGATGCACTAAATCGCTGATGCAGCGCTCATGGCCAAGAAAAGACGGGTCGAGATGTGTGGCTAGGTCGGAATAACTGACAATGCCGACCAGTTTCGGATTGTCGCTTTCAAGAAGACCAATATATTCCACGCCGCTGGCGCGCATTAGCGTGAGTGCATCGACGATGTTGGCGTGATTGGCGAGGGTGTAGAGCGGGCTGAGGTTGAAGTGGTTAATCGCTTGATCAAAATCGACGTCTTGCAAACGCAAGGCGATTAAATCACGGGTAGTGAGCAGGCGCCAGCCTTGTTCACAGCGCACCACGACATCGCGAATATTGTGTTGAGCCATTAAGTGAACGGCCTCTTGCAGCGGCCGGTCTTCATGGAGGCAGATAACGTGCCGGCTTGCGATGTCGGCGAGCTTAGGAAAGAGCATAGTTCCTCGCAACGTGCGGTTTTATCGCGGGGTTGCTTGGATGCTTCCCGCTTATTGTATAAATATTATTATTTTAGCACTTTATACTTTTTATAAACTTGCGTTTAGCCAATTTTGCCTGCTTAATCCCCGTGTTTATTGCCCATGCGTTTTTTCAACCGCGAAGATACAAGCGAATGATGTGTGAACGAAGGCACGAAGTTTTCAAAACGTTGAGGTGTTGATTTTTCTGTTTAGGCTAACAACACCGCGCAGGCCAAGTCGGGCAAGCCCGACTTGAAGCCGGATAGCTAGGGCAGCATAAAGCCGCGAATGGCGTAGAACACGGCGGCGGCGATTAAAGCCGTCGCCGGAACGGTGATCACCCAAGCGGCGACGACTTTTAACATGATCGAGCGCTTGACCAGTTCTTGGCGATAGACTTTTTTCAGCCCTTTACGCTCTTTTTTGGTGAGGTGCGTATCGTTTTCTAACGATTCGGTTTTGAGCGTTTGCAACATACGGCCTTTTTCTTTTAATGAGGCTTTGTTAAAGCGGCGGATAAAGGCTTCGACAATGGCGCGGTCTTTACCTTGATGATGTTCTTCGATTTGTTGCAGCATGCGTTGGTAGTTGGCTTTGAGGTATTCGCGCAGGAAGCCGACACCGAAAATTGCGCCGATAGTGACGTGTGTCGTGCTTACCGGTAAGCCGAATTGCGAAGCGAGGATAACGGTTAAGGCGGCGGCCATGGCGATACTATAGGCACGCATTTGGTCGATGTCGGTGATTTCCGTGCCAACGGTGCGAATTAGTTTCGGGCCATATAAGGCCAAGCCTATGGCGATACCCAGCGCGCCGACGACCATAATCCACATCGGTATCGCGGCTTTGCCGTGAATTTCGGCATCGGTTAAGGCATCGTGAATCGCGGCTAACGGGCCAACGGCATTGGCAACATCATTTGAGCCGTGGGCAAAACTTAATAATGCGGCGGCAAAAATTAGCGGGATAATAAACATTTGGTTCACGCCGTCTTTGCTGTTGGCGTTGGTTTTGGAGGCGCGGTCTACTAGAGGGCGTGTTGTTAAATAAACGGCGAGGGCGATAATGATGCCGATGAGGGAGGCGGTTAAAAAACTCACTTTCCATACTTGGCCTAGTCCTTTCATCACTAAATAGGTGCCAAAGGCCCAGCCCATTAGGGCTAGAAGCCAAGGAACCATGCGCCTTGAGGCATCCATCATGTCGGATTTATAAGTAATGGTGCGCTTGATTGTATAGAGGAGTGCGGCGGCAATCAGCCCGCCAAGTAAGGGCGATACAATCCAACTGGCGACGATTTGGCTTATGGTGCCCCAGTTGACAATGGCCCAGCCTGAGGCGGCGATACCCGCCCCCATCACACCACCAATAATGGAGTGGGTGGTGGATACCGGTGCGCCAAGGGCGGTGGCGAGGTTGAGCCATACAGCGGCGGCGAGCAGCGCGGCCATCATTAGCCAGATAAAGGTTTCGGCATCGGCGACGTCGTTCGGGTCGATAATGCCGCCTTTAATGGTAGTGACGACGCTTCCTCCGGCAATGATGGCACCGGCGGCTTCGAAAATGGCAGCAATCGCTATCGCGGTGGTCATGGTCATGGCTTTGGAGCCCACCGCCGGGCCGACGTTATTGGCAACGTCGTTGGCGCCGATATTCATTGCCATATAGCCGCCAATCATGGCGGCAATAACGAGCGTAAAGCTAATGTGGCCGTAGTTGATATAGGTATAAAGAATGACCGCGACGATAAATAATAGCGCAAAGCCAAAGCGAAACATTTCATAACGTCCGCGTTTGCCGGCATCTTCAATCGTTTGGATATTTTTTAGTTCCATAACTTTTCCTAATAATCTTTCCTAAACCAAGCTTAAAAATTAAGCGGATTGTAACATTTCCATAAAAAAACTGTCATAAAAGACCGCTTAGCCTTAATAATTGCATCTTAGGTCGGCGATTGTCTTGTCGAGTCGAGGCGTGGCGTCGCATAATTGGTTAGTGGGTATCTCGATTAAAAATGAACGAGATACCCCTGATGGTGCGCGTTATTGCGTTGTATTGGGAATTATTAAACGGTAAGCGGCGGGGTGTCGCGTTGCTAAAGAAGGGTGTATGTTAAGTTATCAACATGGTTTTCATGCCGGCAATTATGCCGATGTGCTCAAGCATTTAGTGCTGGTGAATATCCTCGATTATATGACACAAAAAGACAAGCCGTTATTGTATGTCGATACCCATGCTGGTGCCGGTGGCTATGCGTTGGCCTCGGCGCAGGCGCAAAAAACGGCGGAGTATCGTCAAGGTATTGGGCGTATTTGGCAGTGCGATGAGGCACCACAGGGGCTGGCGTCTTATTTGGCGGTGGTCGAGGCGTTTAACCAAAGCGCCGGTTCGGCTGCGGACTTAGGGTTTTATCCGGGCTCGCCTTGGATTGCGCAGCATTTGTTAAGGCCGAGTGATCGGTTGCAGTTGTTTGAATTACATCCGAAAGAATATGCGTTGTTAGCGCAAGCGATTGAGAAACGCCGTGGGGTTCAGTTGCTTCATCAGGACGGTTTTCAAGGTTTATTGGCGGCATTACCGCCAAAAGAGCGGCGCGGATTGGTGTTGATGGACCCGCCGTATGAAATTAAGACGGATTATGCGCAGGTCGTGTCGGCTTTGTGTCAGGCATATAAGCGTTTTGCTACTGGTACTTATGCGATTTGGTATCCGGTCGTGGAGCGTGCGCGGATCAATCAACTTGAAAAGGCGCTTAAAAACAGCGGCATACGTGCGATTGATTTGTATGAGCTCGCCATTGCCCCGGACACGAGCGCAAGAGGCATGACCGCCAGCGGTATGATTGTCATTAATCCGCCCTGGGTATTGAAAAACCAGATGAATACCTTGTTGCCTTGGTTATGTCAGCGTTTAGCTGAAGGTCAGGGTTTTTATCGTATTGAAACGTTGGTTGAGGAATAGAGCATGCGCAGACTGACGCAGTGGGCGCTGGTTTGGGCTTTGGTATGCCTAGCTTGGTGGGCGCTGGCGGAAGGGGAGGTGCCGAATTGGCCGTTTGTTTTGCCGGCGTCGGCGTTGGTCAGTGCGTTGGTTATGGCTTTGGTTGCGGGTCAGATGATTCGGTTGCGTTGGCGGGTGTTACCGGAGTTAGTGTGCTTTTTTGTCTGGCAGTCGTTATTGGGCGGGCTGGATGTGGCGCGTCGAGCGCTGGCGGGTTCGGTACAGTTTGAGGGCGAATTCATACGCTATCCGTTGTCATTATCTGTAGGGTTGGCGCGTCAGATATGGGTGGGTGGCGTTGGTTTGTTTCCGGGAACGTTGGTGGTGGCGGTGGAGTCGGATGCTGTGGTGATTCATGTGTTGGATAAGAATATGTCGGTTTTAGCAGGCCTGCTAACGTTCGAACGCTATTTAGTGCGTTTATTGGCTGATGTGCGGGAGGAGGTATGAGTGCACTTATCAGTGGCATATTGTTTGTGTTGTTGTTGAGTTTGGCAGCGAGCTTATGGCGCGTGATGCGTGGCCCGACGCGGGTAGATCGTATGTTGGCGGCGCAATTAATGGGGACGACCGGGGTGGCGATACTGGGGCTGTTGGCGTATTTGGATACGTCGATGGCTTGGCGCGATGTGGCATTAGTGGTCGCGTTATTGGCGGCGATTAGCGGGGTGGCGTTTGTGCGTGTGTTATCGGCGCGGCGCGTGCGAGGCGAATCGAAGGATAGTTCATGTTAAATGTATTGGCGGTGCTGTGCCTTTTAATTGGAACGGGATTTTTTATCGCCGGTACCTTGGGTGTGGTGCGTTTTAATAGCGCTTTGGCGCGGTTGCACGCGGTCACTAAGGCGGATAATCTCGGCTTGGGTTGGATCATCATCGGCTTAATGTTGCTCGCGCCGAATTGGGCGGTGGTATTAAAGTTAGCGTTAATTTGGTCTTTGGTGTTATTGGCCTCGGCGATGTTGAGCCATTTAATTGGTCAACGGTGCTATCAGCAAACTGAACAAACGCACAAGGAGGCGCGGTGATTTGGCTGTTGGATGGTGTATTGGTCGCACTTATTTTGGTGCTGGCATGGCGCTGTTTGCAAACGGAAAATTTATTTCAAGCCGTGGTGTTGTTTATGGCTTTGGGGTTGTTAATCGCGTTGGCTTGGACACGTTTGCACGCACCGGATGCCGCATTAGCTGAAGCGGCCATTGGGTCGGGTTTAGCCGGTGCATTGCTGTTATCCACCTTGTCGAGATTGAATGCGGAGGTGGCGTTGCCGGTATCTAACCAGGCCTGGTTAGTTTGGCCTTGGCGTTTAGTCTGGTTAGGTTTGGCAGGTGGTTTGGCGCTGGGGGCGTGGGAGGTGCAGGCTTATTGGGTTTTGGGCGTGTTGTTGGTGAGCAGTTTGTTAAATGCGCTGTATTTTTTGCCGTTATTGCATCGTATTTGGTTTGTGCCTGCGCCGTCCACTTGGCCGCATGAACAGGTGTTAAGCCAGCGATTAGAAACGCATTGGATGTTGTTATGGCCGCCGCTGATTACGGCGATGACGGTGGTGGCGTTGGGGCTTATGGCCGGTTACACCTTTGCGACACTCGGCTGGGTGCAGTGGTTGGTCGCGCAAGAGTTTGGAGGCTTGCAATGAGCGCCTTAATCTTGAGTATGGTGCTCTGGCCGTTGTGGATGGCCTTGATGCTACTCTGGCGGCCTTGGCGTGATGCGATGCCGACCTTATTGCCCTTGGCTTTACTACCGGCAGGGTTGGCTTGGTTAGGCAGTGTGTTAGGTTGGTTTGAACTCGCCGCCAGTTGGCCGGATTGGTTATTGGGTATCAGCTTTCGTTTAGACAGTTTGAGTTTGATTTGGTTAGGTTTAACGCTGGTGGTGTGGTTAAGTGCCGCTGTGCATAGTCATTGGGTGACGGGCGAAGGACGGGGGCGTTATGCGTTGTTCTTTCTGCTGAGTTTGTCCGGCAGTTTAATGCTGGTGTTAGCAGCGGATGCGCTCACTTTTTACCTTGGCTTTAGTGTGATGAGTTTGTCTGCTTGGGGGTTGGTGGTACACGAGCAAACCTCGCAAGCTTGGCGTGCCGGGCGCTGGTATATCGCGCTGGCGTTGTTGGGTGAATTGCTGTTATTTATCGGCATTGTGTGGCGTAGTGCGGAGTTGGCTACAACGGATTTGGCGCTATGGGCGCACATGCCTTCGGCAACGGCGGGCTTGTTTTTGATTTGGCTGGGGTTGGCGATTAAGGTCGGCGTGCCATTTTTGCATGTGTGGTTGCCGTTAGCGCATCCGGCGGCACCGGTTCCGGCCAGTGCGGTGTTGTCGGGCGTGATGATTAAAGCCGGTGTATTGGGTTGGTTGCTGCTGTTGCCGATGATGGATGGGCTGATGCAGCCTTGGTCGAATGGCATGGCTTGGTTGGGCGTGTTGACCATGTTAGCCGCCGCTGGGTTGGGTTTGATGCAAACCGAACCGAAAACGATTTTAGCCTATTCCAGTATCAGTCAAATGGGCTGGATGCTGGTGGGCGTAAGCCTGGTATGGCGAGGTGCCGAACCAGCCTTGATGGCGTTATGGGTGGCTTGGTTTGCCCTGCATCATGGCATTTTGAAAGCCGGTTTGTTTTTAGGGGTGGGCTGGGTGAGGTATGGGTTGCAAGGCATTCGGATGCGCTGGTTTGTTTGGAGCGGCTTGATGGTGTTAGCGTTGCTCATGGCGGGGCTGCCTTTTACCTCCGGCGCGTGGTTGAAAGACCAGCTTAAATATCAGGTGACGATGATGTCGGATCCCTTGCCGTTGAGCCTTATGGTCGCCGGGGGCGTAGGAACGAGTTTACTGATGATTCATTTTTTACGTCGTTTAGCCGCCGTTGTGCCTGAGACTAAATCGGTGTCTTATTGGGCAAACGCCTTGGCGTTGTTTAATTGGTTGATGCTTTTGGGGTTGGCGCTGGCCTGGCCGGTGTGGGTTTTTGATTGGCAGTTTGAGGGCGCGTCGGTGGCGATGCATCCGTTGTTATTGGCGCTTGTTTTGGCGGTGGCCTGGCGGATTCGTATTCATCGACAATATACCTGTCCGCCGGGGGATGTATTGCTATTGTATGCACGTATGGGTGCGATTTTAATGGCGATTATTCGGCGTTACCAGGCCTGGTATGCGCATCAAACACAGCATATTAAATGGGCGTATTTGCGTTTAAAGTTTGCACACAGACGTGTGTTGAAATGGATGTTTCATTTTGAGGTACTTGGTTTGAATTGGCTGTTTTTTGTGTTTGCTTGTATTTTACTGGTGATACTGGCTTTGGTGGCGGTGTGATTAGGTGTATAAATTTTTTAATGCGTTTTACGCGTTTATTTAAGTTGGCGACAAAGCGAAGTTCAAGCTAAAATCGGGTGATTGGATGGTCAGTAGACCCTAGAAGCAACAGATAAAATAATTATAACGAAGGATACAGCGTGGCGAAGCAACTCAAACAGGCCGGTTGGTTAGGCCGTCCGGCGAAAACGATTTTTCAAGGCATGATATGGCGTGCGGGGTTAGTCACCTTGTTGAGCATGGCCGGGATTTCGTTTTTGTTGTATTACAACAATATCGCCCCGGAAACCCATAAGGCGTTTACTCAGGCGACGGATTTGGCGCAAAAAGAGTTGGAGTTGCGCTTGCAGTCGAAAGAGGATTCGGTAGTGAGTATGGCGGCTTCCCTAGCGCGTGATGCGCGTGTGCGCGAAGGCTTGCTTCTGGGCAATCGTGATTTGTTAGTGGCTTCGCTGATGAATATTCGACGTGATTTTGCCGATGTGTCGCCTTATCAAAATATTCGGGCGCAAATCATTGATACTGAGCGTACGATTTTGGCACGGTCTTGGGATTTAAGCTTTTTTGGCGAAAAAGCGCCGCATCCTTTAGGCAAGCAAGTGATGGAGCAACAGCAAACCATTGCAAAATTTGGTGTGGGTAATGCCGGCATGGGCATTATCGGTTTTGCACCGGTGGAGTATGATGGGCAGTTATTGGGGTTGGTATCGATTACACAAGGCGTCGGTTCGGTGGTGCGCGGTTTGCACGAACGTCATATAGGTTGGGTGATGGCGTTGGATACCGAAGCGGTATCGGCACGCACTCAGGGACGGTTGCCTAAAGCGCATCAGGACAATCCGGCGTTGGCGAATGGTTTTATTTTAGCGCATGCCGATTGGTTTAATGCGGATGATGTTGCGTTTGTAAAACAGCATTGGGCGGCCTTGGGAGTATTGAATACGCCGATATTGGT
>JAVETW010000138.1:0-2502 GCA_034005865.1 Thiomicrospira sp.
AAAAACTGGATTCTGTTTGCGCAATTTTGGTCTCAACATTAGAAAAGCCAACATCAAGTTTTGCTGACAACTGCGCGAACTGAGTTTCTTGCTTTGAAAAACTGGATTCAAGTTTACTTTCAAGCCTAACCAAATCGGATTCTATTTTTGTTATGCGCTCAACTATTTCCATAGGTGGTTCGCCTCCGCCGCCGCTAGTTTTTCTACTCCTATTATTTTTTTGAGGGTTAGAAAATGTAGGGTGAGTTAGAACGTTATTTTTAGGTGTGCTATCAGTCATTCCAATGTGCCGTCATAAATTCCCACAAATTATTAGGAGCAAACCCCCAATAGCCAGAGACGGATAGGACAATTGCTGAGAGACCATTTTTATTGTCTGATATACCAAGCATATTAGACAGTTCTTCCGATGTTCCTTTAAATGATATTATCCACTGCCCTTGTATAGCCTCTATATACGGGAACGTACTATTTTTTAATGCACTTTCAATCACTTCTGGACTGCTAAATGCCGATACATAAAATATGCTCATAGATTGTTTGGTGTAACAAAACCCGATAATTTAAAGTTGGATTCCTTTATACCAAACAGACATTGGATTTTCTACCAATACTTTGCATGGAAAGCAAAACAGTTTAAGTTTTAGTGTTTTATGAAACTAAAACTAATAAGAAACAGTGATCTGGTTTGTATGCCCAACGTTACGGTAAGGGGCGCGCCGCTAACGAAAGCGAAACGAAGCCGCCGAACCTTGATAAAAACCAAACCTTCAAAACCGCCACCGGGCGGCGCGTCCCTTTGACCGACTTGTTGGGCTTGAGAACATACACTTTGCCCACACAATGACCACCCTGTTTTGCTTTGCCGCATTTGACGCGAACCTTACCGACAGAAACCCTGCTTAGCAACGGCAAAAACGAATAACGGCTGACTTGCCCGATTAGGCTGGAACACCAGGGCGACACCAACCCCGCTATGCCGAACGACAACAAGGCCAAAACCTACAATCGCAACGTACAAAAAACCAACCCGATCCACCACAAAAACGGCTACAGCCACACAAGGCAAACAATAAAACCCGAACCCGACAGACTGAAGGCCAACGACACAAAACTGAAAGGGGTAAACTTGGTACAAGCCAAGCCGGCACAAAGCCAATGGCCGGAAATGATAAGCGGCTAAAGAAACAGGCGAACTTGCTCATCGGTGTCAGTGGGTTCACGAACGCACTTTATGATAGCTCTGTCGCAGGCACCAAAGGCGAGGAAGTTCTGACGAGCTTGGTTCAGGGAAGTGCTGTTAGGGGCAAAAACCTCTTCTAAAAACGGATCGTCAATACCATTATCTTCCCAGAAACAAATATCACAGATTTCATACTCACCTGGTTGATCAAGAGTAGCGTAGCCGCAACATGGGCAGACGAAGCGACCATTTTTACCTTGTTCCCTAGGTTTAATTTTATTATCGGTTTGTTCGTTCATTTTAGATGAATGCAACATTTTTCTCTTTTTGCCCAACGTTACGGTAAGGGGCGCGCCGCTAACGAAAGCGAAACGGAACCCCAAACTCTGATAAAAACCGATGTTAATTGCGCCAACGGGCGGCGCGTCGCCTTGACTGACTTGTTAGAACGGCCGATGAATGAGACAAAATGCCCAACCGCCCCGACAGTCCAACTTTAGGCACGACCGCCCAAAGCCCACCCGACAACAGCCAAACCAACCCCACCACAAAACCGCGCTCGGAAAGAAATACCGAAAGCTTGGTGGACAAGCCTAACACAAAGTCCAGCCCCCGACGATAGCAACTAAAACCGCAATCCCCGCCCAGCGGATGCCCGAAAGCCAAAAGCCGAATGTCCCGCGCCGCGCCCTGGCCGCCCAACATCGGCACGAAAGCCAAACCCAGCCAGCCCAAAAACCACGACCGCCCAACGCAGTCCATCCCAAGCCGCCCGATGCGCCACAACCCGCGCCCCGAAAACCCGGCCCAACCGACCCCGCCGCTTAACCACGGCACCCAAGCCAAGCGCAAATGCCCAACCGCCACCGACGACAACCGCAGCCCCGGCCCGACTTGCCAAAAGCCAAACCCGCCAACGATTCCCAACCGGGCCACGAACCGCTCCCTCCGAAACCAAACCGCCCACCACGCCGACCAACGCCAGAAAGCCAACCACACGCAAAGACCACGCACCCGCCAGCATCCAGATGAACGCCACTCTAACGTTACGGTAAGGGGCGCGCCGCTCACAGAGCTTAAACGAAGCCGCCGGGCCTTGATAAAAAACTGAACTTCAAAACCGCCAACGGGCGGCGCGTCCCTTTGACTGACTTGTTGGGCTTGAAGGATAACACATTTAACCCTGCTTTAAACGCCTACAAAATGGAAAAGCGTTGCCCACAATTCAGCACTGATATACCATGATTTTTATAAAATTTTTTATTATTCGAGGTCTGTTATGAGTCTTGCCGAACAAGTTTATCAAACGATAAAACCTT
>JAVETW010000080.1:0-9879 GCA_034005865.1 Thiomicrospira sp.
GGAATGGACGCCGGTGTTGGCGGGCGATGAGTGGAACATCGCGCTGCAAGCGCAGCAAGCGGCGGCTTGGCAATTAAGGGGCGATGTGACGCTGTTTCGCGATCGACGTTATGCGTTGAACCTGAGCTTGCAAGCGGACGCGCCCGGCACTCAGCCAATGTGGGCGAAAACTTTGATGAAGGCGGATACGCCGATCTTGTCTCATTATCGTGCGCAAGGACGCTGGTAGGTGGTGATGAGAGCGGCGTTGATAAAACAGTTTTTTATTTCGTTGCCGACTACACTACAATGAATTTATTTAGGCCACCTCGATTAACGCCTAATGCGTTTTGAGTTAATCGCGGTGCCCAACAATTTGTGTGTTGAGGTGATTGTATTTTTAGGGGTGTTTTTCGCGGGTGCGAAGGGCGCTAAAGTCGAGTACGGAGGCAGTTATGGCGGTCAGTGAATTTGCGGGGAAGCGCGCACCAGAATCAATGCTGGATAATATTGCGCAGTTAATGGTGGATTATTATGCGCTTAAACCGGATGTAAATGACCCGGCGCAGGCGGTGAGTTTTGGTACGTCCGGCCATCGAGGTTGTTCCAGCGCCACGGCGTTTAACGATGCCCATATCGCCGCCATTTGTCAGGCATTGGTGGAGTATCGTGCACAAGCGGGCATTAACGGGCCGATGTTTATGGGCATGGACACCCATGCTTTATCCGAAGCGGCGCAGGCAACAGCGATTGAAGTGTTGATTGCGAATGGGGTGGACGTTGTGATTCAGGGGCGTGGACGTTATACGCCCACGCCCGTCATTTCTCATGCCATTATCCGCTTTAATCGTGGACGCGAAACCGGCTTGGCCGATGGGGTGGTGATTACGCCGTCGCATAATCCGCCAAAAGATGGCGGCTTTAAATACAACTTGCCTAACGGCGGCCCGGCGGATACGGATGTGACCGGTTGGGTACAAAATCGAGCGAATGCGATTTTGCTTGACGGTGGCCGAGCGATTAAGCGTGTCAGCTTAACGCAGGCACGTCAGTCGGCGTTATTGCATGCGCAGGATTTGATTATGCCGTATGTGTCCACGCTGGGTGATGTGATTGATATGACAGCGATTGCCCAAGCCGGATTAAAAATCGGTGTCGATCCGATGGGCGGTGCCGGGGTAGATTTTTGGCAACCGATTGCGCAAACCTATGGTCTTAATATCGAGGTGGTGAACCCTCATGTGGACGCGACCTTCCGTTTTATGACGGTGGATAAAGACGGCAAGATACGCATGGATTGTTCTTCGCCCTATGCGATGGCTGGGTTGATTGACTTAAAAGATCGCTTTGATATTGCTTTCGGTAACGATCCGGATGCGGATCGTCACGGCATTGTCACGCCCTCGGCGGGCTTAATGAACCCAAATCATTACTTGGCCGTGGC
Source organism: Thiomicrospira sp. (assembly GCA_034005865.1). Lineage (GTDB taxonomy): Bacteria > Pseudomonadota > Gammaproteobacteria > Thiomicrospirales > Thiomicrospiraceae > Thiomicrospira. The sequence continues at coordinate 1,424 of JAVETW010000080.1, forward strand.
GATTGAATACCTTTTTACGCATCGTCCGAATTGGTCAGCACAAGCCGGTATCGGCAAAACCCTCGTTTCCAGCTCAATGATTGATCGGGTCGCACAGGGCTTAGGGCGTACGTTGGTTGAAGTGCCGGTTGGGTTTAAATGGTTTGTACCAGGCCTGGTGAATGGCGAATTAGGCTTTGGCGGTGAAGAATCGGCGGGTGCGTCGTTTTTAGATAAACAAGGGCAAACCTGGAGTACCGATAAAGACGGCTTGATTTTAAACCTGCTTGCCGCTGAAATGACCGCCGTTACCGGTAAAGACCCCGGCACGCATTATCAAGCGCTCACTGAGCAGTACGGTGCGCCGTTATACACGCGTATTGATGCCGCCGCCAATCGTGAGCAAAAGGCCAAACTCAGTAAACTCAACGCCGAACAGGTGCAAGCGACGGAATTGGCGGGAGATAGCATCACCGCGAAACTCACCCATGCGCCCGGCAACGGTGCGGCGATTGGCGGGTTAAAAGTGACCACCGAAAACGGCTGGTTTGCCGCGCGTCCGTCCGGCACGGAAGACGTGTATAAAATCTACGCGGAATCGTTTAAAGGCGAGACGCACCTCAAGCAAATCGTCAGTGAAGCGCAACAAATGGTGGACAAGGTACTGGCCTAAAAAGCGCATTGGTTGCTAAAGCAGGCTGTGCGCTCGTTATCGGCAGGCCTGCTGATTGCGTGTTGTGGGAAGGGCAATAAGGTTGGATTGATCTGCTTGAATCGATAGTTGGATAACGGCTTAGCGCCGAATCCAATCTAGCGTCCCACTCACACACATCGAAAAATCAACGTCTTCTCATTAAAAAATGTCGCGTTTTCGTGTCTGGGTGGCGCAAAAACAGGCTTTAGTTTAGCGCCTGAATAATCGCTTTTTCGACATCGGCAATCGGTTGTGTGCCGTCGATGCGCACGTATTTCAGCGCGGCATTGTGTTGGGCAACGTTTTGGTAATAGTCGATCAACGGCGCAGTTTGTTGGTGATACACGGTTAAACGGTCTTTGACTACGTTGGGTTTGTCGTCGTCACGTTGCACTAGGTCTTCACCGGTTTCATCGTCTTTACCTTCCACTTTCGGCGGATTGTACACAATATGGTAGGTGCGACCTGATGCGAGGTGGGCGCGACGGCCTGACATACGTTCGACAATCACTTCATCCGGCACATCAATTTCAACCACGGCATCAATGCCGACACCGGCTTCGGCTAAGGCATCCGCTTGGGGTACGGTGCGTGGAAAACCATCCAGTAAAAAGCCGTTCGCGCAGTCGGCTTGGGCGATGCGCTCTTTGACAAGGGCGATAATTAACTCATCGGTGACCAACTTACCGGCATCCATAAACGCCTTGGCCTGTTTGCCTAGTTCCGTGCCTTGTTTAATCGCCGCACGTAGCATGTCGCCGGTTGAAATTTGCGGAATGGCGTATTGCTTGGTTAAAAATTGCGCTTGCGTGCCTTTACCTGCACCTGGTGCGCCGAGCAGAATGAGTTTCATAGTGTGCCTCGTGGGAGCGTAACAAAAAAAGAATAAGGGATTATAGCGAGCAAAAGGCGTTAGCGCAACGCATCGACTAATTGCTCACAAACACGCTGGGCTTGCTCGGCGTAGTGGCCGCCAAACAGCGTAAAATGGTTAAGAATATGATAAAGCTGGTATAAGGGTTTGCGTTGTGCATAGCCCAGATCAAGCGGCCATTCGGTCTGATAACCTCGATAAAAGGCATCTTCAAAACCGCCAAATAATTCACTCATGGCGAGGTCGGTTTCGCGATCGCCATAATAGCAGGCGGGATCAAAAAACAGCGGTTCGCCCTGTTGATCATACGCACTATTGCCATGCCATAAATCGCCATGGAGCAAGGAGGGTACGGGCTGATAGTTGTCAAACCAATAGTCGAGCTTCGCCATAAGCTGTTCGCCAAGTTGCATTAAGCGCGTCGGCGCGTGGCGTTGGTGTGCCAAAGCAAACTGCGGGCGCAGTCGGCATTCACGATAAAACGCAATCCAGTTGTCGTGTGGCGTGTTGAGTTGGGGTGTGTAGCCGATGTAGTTAGGCTGGTGCCAGCCAAATTGAGGGTGGGTTTGGCGATGCAGTTGCGCAAGCTGTTGTCCACGTTTGAAGGCATCGCCCTGCTGGCGCATCGGCAGGTATTCTAACCATAAGCAGGCCTGCTGATTATCTTGTGTGCAGTGTAGAACCTGCGGACAACGCACCACACCGCTGGCGTTGAGGTGCGACAGGCACTCCGCTTCAGTGGTCAGTAGCTCGGCATGGCGAGCATGATTACGCTTAACAAAAAAAGCGCCCAGCTCGCTTTCGAGCAACCAGGCTTGATGAATATCCCCCCCGCTGATCGCGCGCGCATGATAACGGCGAAAAGGCTGGCCGAATGCGTGCGCAGATAAGCTAGACCAGTCGGGTGCTTGCATTAGTCAAACAGTTCGCGGGTGAGGTCGCGCAAGCGGTTGTCGGTGATTTCAGGCACTTGCGGTGCAAAGCGTTCGTAGAACAGTTCAAAACGTGCGCCAGGGGTGTCCGCTGGCACGGCCAAGCCGGTATTGGGATCTATCGGGACGTGCAATAAACCGGCCGGTTGCATAAAGGGCACATTCGGCGAGGCCTGTAACGCATAGCGCATATAGTCTATCCAAATCGGTAACGCGGCGCGTCCGGCTGTTTCTCGTTGGCCAAGGGTCGCAGGGTTGTCAAAACCGACCCAGACGCTAGTGGCCACATCGGGGTTGTAGCCGACAAACCAAGCATCAAATTGCTGGTTGGTTGTACCGGTTTTGCCGGCAATATCAACGCGCTCTAACGCACCGGCGGCGCGTCCGGTGCCTTTGTTAATCACGTCTTGCAACATAGAGGTCATTAAAAACGCGTTTTGTGGCGAAATCGCTTTTTCGGCCAGACTCGGGTCGGTTTCGCTGCATAATTCGGTTTGGCAGGCGTGCCGTGGATTGGGTCGATAAACCACTTGACCATTGAAATCACGCACTTCTTTGACAATATAGGGTTCTACGCGATAACCGCCGTTAGCAAACACGGCGTAGGCGGTGGCTGCTTCTAGTGGGGTAAATTGAGCCGAACCGAGGGCGAGTGACAGGTTGCGGTGCTTGTTTAATTCGTCTAGCGGTAGACCAAACAGCGCGGCGTGTTGAATGGTGGTCAGGATACCAATATCGCGCAGCAGTCGGATGGGTACGAGGTTACGTGAGTAGGCAATCGCATCACGAATCAGTGTCGGGCCATAAAAACGGCCGGAGTAGTTTTCAGGACGCCACACATCTTCAAGCGTGCTATCGTGGAACACCACCGGTGCGTCATTAATTAAACTTGCCGGGGTAAAGCCGCGTTCTAATGCACTTGAGTAGAGAAAAGGCTTAAAAGCCGAACCAAGCTGACGACGCGCTTGTGTGACTCGGTTAAAACGGCTTTTGAAATAGTCAAATCCACCGACTAGGGCGTAAATTTGACCATCGCGAGGGCTGATTGATACCAGCGCGGCTTCCGCTTGTGGGTTTTGTGCGAGTTGCCAACTGTCGTTGTGCGCACTCAGGTAGATGACATCGCCAACTTTGAGCACATCGTTTAGACTTTTAGGGGCGGGGCCGAGGGCGTTAATTGTTAAGTAGGGTGCCGCCCAGCGCACGCCTTCAAAGGGTAGGCTGAGGGTTTGGTTATCGCGAGTGAGTACCATGGCTTCGTTTGCGTTGATGGCGGTTACCGCGCCCAAAATGAGGTGGCCGGGCGCCGGATAGTCGCGTAACGCTTGGATAATTTGTTGCGGATTGGTCATCACCGTTGGCACCAGCGTTGCCAGCGGGCCGCGATAACCGTGGCGGCGTTCATATTGTTGTAAACCCTCGCGCAGCGCCACATTCGCTGCTTGTTGATGCTCGCTTTGAATCGTGGTGACGAGCGTTAAGCCCAAGTTGAGTGCATCTTCGCCAAATTGTTCCAGCGCAAATTGACGTGCCATTTCGGCAACATAACCGGCTTCGACTTCGATTTTCACCCCGGTGAGTTGTACTTCTACCGGTTCGTTTTGTGCTTGCGCTAAGGTGTCGGCATCAATAAATCCGAGTTCAAACATTCGACGCAGCACATAGTTTCGCCGTTGTTTGGCGCGATGTGGATTAACTACCGGGTTAAACGCCGAGGGTGCTTTTGGCAGGCCTGCAATCATGGCGTATTCGTGGAGTTTTAATTGCGCTAACGGGCGCCCATAGTAGGTATTGGCGGCGGCGGCGGCGCCGTAGGAGCGGTGGCCGAGGAAAATTTTATTGAGATACAGCGCCATGATTTCTTGTTTGCTCAGCTCTTGTTCGATTTTGAACGAGAGGATGATTTCATTGAGCTTGCGTTCATAAGAGCGTTCGTTGCTCAAAAAGAAGTTACGCGCCACCTGCATGGTGATGGTAGAGCCGCCGGATTGTTTTTCGCCGGTGGTAATTAATTCGTAGGCCGCGCGCGCCAAGCCCCAAAAATCGACGCCGGGGTGTTGATAAAAGTGTTCATCTTCGGCGGAAATAATCGCTTGCGTCATGGTCGGCGGAATTTCGTGATACGCCAAGGGGATGCGACGCTTTTCGCCGATTTCGGTAATGACTTTGCCATCGGCGGTTTCAATGCGTAGCGGGACTTGGTAGGACACGTTTTTGAGGGTCGAAGCATCAGGCAGTGTTGGGTAGACGTGAATGACGTATGCCGCTAACACGATGATGGGGATAAGGGCGAGGATAAATAGGCTGAGCATTAAGCGCCAGAACCAACGGCGTTTTTTACGCGGCGGCGTGGTTTCTGGGGTGGGTTCGTTTGTGTATTCGGTTGACATGCGTAGAGGGCTTGTTAGACGTTGATAAGGAACGCTATTTTACGTTAAATGCGGGCGAGTGTGTGAAATGTGGATGAACAAAAGCAAGCGTTATAAACAACAAAACCCGGCTTAGCCGGGTTTTGTGGCGCGGGGTTGATTAGGTACGTTTTTTGTAACGTCCGGTTTTAATGTCGTCCCACATTAGGTAGAGGTTACCGCCAACGATAATTGCAATCGCTGAGAATACTGCGAACATCGCAATCCCTACTTGCAAGCTTTGTGGCAATAAGTCTAAGTATAAGCCTAGCAATACCACAAGCGGTACAACGACAATGGCCACCAACACCAATAAAAACTTCACTACGTTATTCATGTTTCTCGCCTCAGATATAGAATTATTATAGGAATACTCAGCGGCAAATATACCGTTATGCCGGATAAATTTCAAACCCAAGTTTAAGAAAAGTTTGATGTAGGTCAAGAAAGCTTGGCTCAGATGGAACTTAGCAGGCCTGCTAAGCGGCGATTTGCGTAGTAAGACGAAGTGCAAGCCTTGGCTAAAGCGGCTAAGATAGAAGCGTTAGGCTGATTATTAGTCACGGCTAATTTTAGCGCGCAGTTTTCGTTCGCTCATTCAAAAGCCTAAAGGATCAACCATGTTTGAAAGTGCCTTTTTAGAATTTAGTATGCTTTTGGCGGTGTCGGCGGTGGTCGGCTTTATCGCCGTTCAGTTACGTCAGCCGCTGATTGTTGCTTTTATTGCGGTAGGGATTATCGTCGGGCCGGCTGTGTTGGGGATGGTCACGCAAAGTGCGCAAATAGATTTATTGGCGCATTTGGGGATTGCTATTTTGTTATTTGTGGTCGGTTTAAAACTCGACTTGCATATTATTCGCACGATGGGGGTGGTGGCGCTGTTTACCGGTTTGGGACAGGTCATTTTTACCTCGGTTGTAGGTTATGTGATTGCTTTGGCACTGGGTATGTCGCCGATTGGTGCGTTGTATGTCGCGGTCGCCTTAACCTTCTCCAGTACCATTATTATCGTTAAATTATTATCGTTAAATTATTATCGGATAAGCGCGAATTGGATGCGTTGCATGGCCGGATTGCGATTGGGTTTTTGATTGTGCAGGACATTGTTGTGGTGCTGGCGATGATTGGACTCACCGCGATAGGGCAAGCGCAGGAAACCAGCAATATCGGTGTTGAGGCGTTGATGGTGCTGTTAAAAGGCATCTTGATGTTGGTTGTGGTTGCGTTTTTAATGCGCTATGTGATTCCCGGTTTATTGCGTCGTTTAGCTTATTCGCCGGAGTTGTTGATTTTGTTTGCGATTGCTTGGGCGGTTTTAGGCGCGTCGGCGGGTGAGTTGTTGGGCTTTAGTCAGGAAGTGGGGGCGTTTTTGGCCGGTATTTCGTTAGCCTCGACTCATTATCGTGAATTGATTGGTGCACGTTTGGTCAGTTTGCGCGATTTCTTGTTATTGTTTTTCTTTATCAGCTTGGGCGCAAGTTTGGAAATGGAAACACTCGGTGCGCAGATTTGGCCAGCACTCGCTTTGTCGCTGTTTGTGTTAGTGGGTAATCCGTTGATTGTGATGGTGATTATGGGTTATATGGGGTATCGCAAACGTACCGGGTTTTTAGCCGGTTTAACGGTGGCGCAAATCTCCGAATTTTCCTTAATCTTGGCGGCTTTAGGCTTTAATCTAGGGCATATTGATCAAGAGACGGTGGGGTTGATTACGCTAGTGGGTTTAATCACCATTTCGGCTTCAACTTATATGATTTTGTATTCGCATCCGCTTTACGACAAGCTTGCGCCGTATATAAGTATTTTTGAACGTAAGGTGCCACACCGTGAAGTGGCGCTGGATCAAGAGGATACGGCGAAACCGACAGAGGTGATTGTGTTTGGTTTAGGGCGCTTTGGTATGGTGATTGCCCAAAGTTTACAGCGTCAAGGTAAAACGGTATTGGCCGTGGACTTTAATCCGGAGTTGGTGCAGGAAACTGCGCAACATGGGGTGCCGACACGTTATGGTGATGCGGAAGACCCGGAGTTTATTGCCAGCTTACCGCTTAACGAAGCGAAATGGGTGGTGGGAACGATGCGTGATCGCCAGATCAGTTTGGCGCTGTTCAAATCGCTTAAAGAAGATAACTATCGCGGCAAAATTGCTTTGGCCGCCACGCACCAGCAAGATGCGGATTACTTTACCGCTATGGGCGTGGATAGGGTGTTGGTGCCTTATCACGATGCGGCTGTTGAAGCGGTGAATCGCTTAATTAACGATAACGATATAAAGCTTAGCTAAAGGATAGCGCAATGAAACTGAATCATATTTTGTTGGTATCACAAAACTTTGAAAAAGAGCAGGCGTTGTTTGATTGGACGCTGGCGTTAGCGCAACAGCAACAAGCGACTATCAGCGTATTGTGCGTGTTGCCTGAAATATCACCAGGCCTGGTAGGTTGGCTGAAAAACTATATGCCTTCGGACGTGATGGCGCAACAAACGCAAGAGGCTTTGGCGGCGCGTCATGCTTGGGGGTTGAAAGCGAATCAGGTCGGCGTGAATTTAACCACGCATATCGCGTTTGGAAAACCGTTTTATAAGGCCATTCAAATGGTTTTAAAAAACGAGATTGATTTTGTCGTGAAGCAAACCGACGAGCCGGAATCATCGCTAAGCCGCTATGTATTTGGTAGTCAAGACCTTCATCTGTTGCGTAAATGCCCCTGTCCGGTGTTGTTACATAAGCAACAAGCCGAATTACCGTTTAAGCGCATTATGGCGAGTGTCGATGTGGATATCGAGGCCGAAAATTTAACCCCGAATCGACTCAATCAAACCCTTTTGGATTGTGCCTTAATGATGACGCAAAGCAATCAAGCCGATTTAACCATTGCCCACGCTTGGCAAGCCGAAGCGGAGAATCTTGTACGTTATTGGAACAGCGACATGGCGGAAGCGGATGTTTTACGCTTTAGCGAAGACGTTCAGCGCCAACATGCCGCCGCAGTCGAATATGAAATTCAAGCCGTGCGAGAAGCCAAGCCGGATATCAAGGTGCTGTTGCCAAAAGGCCGCGCCGCGCAAGCGATTCCGCATGTGGCTGAGACAAATGCCATTGACTTATTAGTCATGGGAACGCTTGGGCGTAGTGGATTATCAGGCCTGGTGATTGGCAATACCGCCGAAACGATTCTAGAACAAATCCAGTGTTCCGTTTTAGCGGTAAAACCGCAAGGGTTTGTGTCGCCGATAACGGTATAAACTAGGGTCTGTTGATATTTCGCTGTAGCTGATTGATAAATTAAGTATTTTAGTTAATCGCTGAATAGATTTTTGTTCAGACCAAACGGTTGATGCAAACAAATGTCTTAAAAATCAATTCATTAACGCTTAAATAACTTCGTGCCTTCGTGTCTCTGTGGTTCAAAAATGAATTGTCAGCAGACCTTAATCCTCATCTATTTTCCCCATGTAAATAAGGCCTATTAAAACGAGGCCTTATTTTTTAGTGCTTTTGTTGTTTTGGCAAGGTTGTTGAATGTCTCTGTTATACTATTCGCACTCTAATTTATTTAAGGCTTTTC
>JAVETW010000081.1:0-9524 GCA_034005865.1 Thiomicrospira sp.
GCTAGGTTGCCCTAGGACGTGATGGTAATTCCCCTCCTTTGGAGGGGTGCCCGCAGGGCGGGGTGGTCGTTTATGAGCACAGCGTAGAAACGAACAAAGTGTCGGCTAGGTTGCCCTAGGACTGTCTACTGCGGACTTTACGGCGGAAAGGATGGGTCTTAACAGCCTTTGATTCGGCTTCGCCTCACCCCTTCGGGGCGCTCCGCAAGCTTCGCGTCCACTTTTCAAGTGTCGGCTAGGTTGCCCTAGGACGTGATGGTAATTCCCCTCCTTTGGAGGGGTGCCCGCAGGGCGGGGTGGTCGTTTATGAGCACAGCGTAGAAACGAACAAAGAGTCGGCTAGGTTGCCCTAGGACCTACCGTAAATGGTGGTCATCCGGCAAAAGCGTCTTAACAGCCTTTCGGCTAGATTGCCCTAGGACATACAGCTTATGAAACCAATTGCGGCAAAATGTCTTAACAGCCTTTCGGCTAGATTGCCCTAGGACGCGCCAAGCGTGAACAGTTAGAGAAAGTCGAAGCGTCTTAACAGCCTTTCGGCTAGGTTGCCCTAGGACCAATTAGAAACAAGTTCTTTACAAAAGGATTTTCGTGTCTTAACAGCCTTTCGGCTAGGTTGCCCTAGGACCACCAAATCGAGGCTATGTCCCAACTCAAGAAGTCTTAACAGCCTTTCGGCTAGGTTGCCCTAGGACCCTTTTTTTCTGCTTTTTCCTGTTGTGACGACGGTCTTAACAGCCTTTCGGCTAGGTTGCTCTAGGACACGATAGTAATTCCCCTCCTTTGGAGGGGTGCCCGTAGGGCGGGGTGGTCGTTTATGAGCACAGCGTAGAAACGAACAGAGTGTCGGCTAGGTTGCCCTAGGACATGGTTGATCCTGCTCACATTGCTCAAAGCCGTCTTAACAGCCTTTCGGCTAGGTTGCCCTAGGACATGGGTTAAAACGCAGTGCGGCGAAGCGGTGGGTCTTAACAGCCTTTCGGCTAGGTTGCCCTAGGACCCAACCGAATGGTTGTCCGAAGAGAAAATAAGTCTTAACAGCCTTTCGGCTAGGTTGCCCTAGGACTTAAGTCTTTGACAAAAGAAGAAATCCGTGTTGTAGTCTTAACAGCCTTTCGGCTAGGTTGCCCTAGGACAGGAGTAGAAAATGGAAACACTAAAAAAAGCAGTCTTAACAGCCTTTCGGCTAGGTTGCCCTAGGACCTACGCCACGGCGGGACTGGTGTGGAAGCGTCTTAACAGCCTTTCGGCTAGGTTGCCCTAGGACCAAAGCCATTTCGATGGGGGTGTTGCGGGTCTTAAGTCTTAACAGCCTTTCGGCTAGGTTGCCCTAGGACAAACTAAATGGTACCTACGGGTACCAGATCGAGGTCTTAACAGCCTTTCGGCTAGGTTGCCCTAGGACGTAGTTAGAGCGGGAGCTTCAGTAGTGTTCTTCGTCTTAACAGCCTTTCGGCTAGGTTGCCCTAGGACAGCGGGGGTAATTCTATTTGAGTTTTCAATAGCTTGCAAGGGGGTTTCCGCACCTTAGCGCTTTTTTGGCTTGTTTGGGTGGGAAAAGTGAATTTTTGGCTAGTTGGAGTGGGATTTTTTGTAAGCATTTCAATACGCCGCACCTTTTTGTTCATTTTTATTTTAATTTTAGTTTGTTACTTTTTGTTTTTATTTGTTTTTTTAGCTTTACGCCTAATCAGCAGGCCTGCTGATTTTATAAGGTGCGGAAAACTGCGGTTTTTTCGGGGTTATTGTTTCATTTTTATTAAATTAAATCAATGTGTTACAGCCACCCCCTATGGTTTTCGGATGTATTTTGTAGGCGATAAACACGCTATATTTTATGTTCAACCTGTTCGTTGAGCATAAAATCGAATAGGTTCGGTGTGTTGATGCCCTCCTCTCTGCGTTTTGTCTTATTTTACCTGTTGTTCGATAAGGGCGATGTCATCGGCGGTGAGGTTAAACAGCGCATACACCGCTTGGTTGAGTTGGGCTTCGGCCTGCGTCAGTTGTTGGCTAAGGCTTTGGTGTTGCGCTTGTTGTTGTTCAAAGTAGCTTTGCCAATCGTTACGTTCGGCGACCGGAATCAGTACCTCGGTGGCTTTGAGTTTAAAGCTCTTTTTCAGTTCGCTTTGCAGGGTTTTAAAATCCAAAGACCACCAGGCCTGGCTTTTTTGATTCAGTTTAGGTTCTGTATCGGGCGGGCATAAATCCTGCTGTAAACGCCGCGCAAATCCGGCTTCAATGGCATAACGCTGTTCAGCGAGCGTTTGGCAGATTTGCGCTAACTGACTGATCTGAGTTTTTTGCGTATCGCTGGCGGGAGGAATGATAACTTCGTTTATATAAATCGGTTTACATTCAATATAACCACCATTTCGTGCAATAGCATTATTTACCAAACTAAACCAAGTCACCATTGCATTTAATATCCCAGCAACAAACAAATAGTCTTCAGTAACTAAAATTGGAGACGGTGCATTAACAAAATATCCTTTCTCATCCAATGCAAAAGAAGCTCTGTTTTGTAAGTTACCCCAACATAACTTCGGTTTTTCAAATTCTTCGAAATAGCCTACTGTGTCTTGTATTTCATACCATTGATACGGTCCGGCTTTGCGCCCCGGCCAGGTTTTATTACTCGGCCAGTCTTTGGGTTTTGGCATTAGGCGTTCTTTAAATTGCTCAAGATAGGCTTTGATACCGGGATAAGCCTCAATGTCTGTACCACGACGGGTAAAGATTAAATAGAGTTCACGCGGTTGGGCGTGCCATTTTTTGAGGTCTTTGCCTTCTAAAAACGGTTTGATTAACGCGGCGCTGTGCGGGTCTTGCGCGATAATGCGCTCGCGCGTGGCGCGGTCAATCACAAAGGCTTCATTGAGTCCGGTTTTAATGCCATACAAAGGCGAACCATACACCTGTTTCAGCGTCGGGTAGGGTTTTCCGCTGGCATCGTGGGTGAGTTTAAAGCGCAGTTGGTGCAACCGGCTGTCTTCTAACTGCCAGGATTCGCCACGCAGTTGTGCTACGCTCATCACCCCGGCTTGTTGTTCAAACGCTTGGTTGAGGTCATCGGGCAGTTGCTCTTTTAACGCGAGAAATTGCACCGGGTTGTCGGCGTTGGGCTGCACGTTCTGAAAAATCAAAATCGCCGGATAGGTGGTGACGCCTTCAAACACTTGTATATCGCCAAAATCGACCACTTTACGTAACCAGGCCTGGTGACTGAGAAAGTGGCGCAAAGGCTGACCTGAGCCGGTTTTAAAAAAGGTGGCGGAGCTGATATAACCCAACGTACCGTTGGGTTTGAGCAGTTTTAAGCCGAGTTCGAAAAAGTAGGCGTATAAATCCGCCACGCCGTGATACACGGCGTAATGTTGTTCCAACCAGGGTTTGAGGTCGCTAAAACGTTCTTGGCGGACATAGGGCGGATTGCCTAACACGACATCAAAGCCGCCGTTTTGCAGTATGTCGCTAAACGCGACGTGCCAGCAAAATTCAAACCCCGGCGCGGCCTGGGTTAAACCCAAGCTGTTTCCGGCTTTGAGGTTGCTATCAAGACTGGTTAAGGGCTTGCCACGTTCAGCGGTTTTTAACCACAGCGAGAGTTTACTGATTTCGATAGATTCGTCGTTGAGATCGACGCCGTAAAGGTTGTTGTTAAGGATTTCTTTATTGAGATCAAACACCCCGGCTTGGCCGGTGAGTTCGGCGATCTTGTCGTTGGTGCGCTGGTATTCGGCGTGTAAATAATCAAACGCGGCCACTAAAAACGCCCCTGATCCGCAGGCAGGGTCAACCATTTTGATGGTTTGCAGGGTGTCTTGCCAGGCGTACCAAAACTTGAGCTCGGTTTGGCTGGCTTTTTTCCATTGAATGGTGCCGTCGGCTTTGGTTTGTCCATAATCGGCAAACAGCGCATCAAACCGTTGTTTGAGGTGGTCGCCAAGGGTGTGCTCGACAATAAACGCGGTGATATTGTCGGGCGTATAGACTACGCCGTGTTGTTTGCGTTTGCCACTGACGGCGGTAGCTTTGGCGGTTTTGGTGGGGTTAAGCGTTTCGCCGGATTGGATGCGTTCGCTGAGGTCTTCGAGGTCGGCAATCGACTGTTCAAAAATATGCCCCAATACGGTGACAGAAACTTCGGACGCAAAGTCGTATTCGGCGAGGTTTTTAAACGCTTCGCAAAGTTTGTCGGATACGGTGAGTTGGTCTAAAAATTCGTCGGGGGCAAATAATCCGCCGTTGTACGCGGGAATGTTAAGCTGCGTATTGCCTTTATCAATGGCGTTAAACAGGCCTTTAAAGTTGGCGTAAATCGGGCGTGGATTGTAAGGATCGGCGTGTTCATAAGCGCGTTTGATAGTGTCGTCCGGAATCAAACCGCGATCTTCGGCAAAGGCGATAAACAGCATACGATCAAGCAGTTTTTGCGCGGGGTTGATGAGGTCGGTCGGCGCGTGCTGCGGGTTGTCTTTTATTAAGGTCGCCAGCAGGGTTTCGCGCAGATGTTTGTAGTCGTCATAGAGTTGCGCGGTGATGTCTTTATCGGCTTGTTGGCTGATTTTGAGCAGGTCGGCGGTGCGTCCGCTGAGCAAGTTGTTGGCGTGTAAGCACAAGGTAAAACGCGCGTATTCTTGTGGCTCGGTGAGGTTGGCGAGATCAAAACGCTCATACACCAGCGAGGTTTCACCGACGGCATAAAGCCGAATTTCGAGGTAGTTGGTAACGAGTACCCATTGGCAATTTTTGGCATCACGCGCGTATTCCCAAGCTTGTTGCACCGGGCTTTTATGGCGACCGGGCATAATCGCGTCTAGATCTTTGGTTTTAGCGCCTTTGACTTCAAATACCGCGTGAATACGATCTTGGCTTTTGTCTCCATAAAACTCACCCAGCGCCAAATCGACTGAACCGGTGCTTTTGGTGTTGCTAATGGCGTATTCGCGCGCGATGGTGTAACGCTCGGCTTGACCAAACGGCTCATAACCCAATACGCCCACCATAATCTGTTGCATAAACGGCGCGTGCAATGACACTTCGGATTGCTTGGCGAGTTCGCCGGATTGGATTTTGCTTTGCCAGCTTTGTAAGGCTTTAAGGTGATCGGCAGGAATCGGCTGGGGTTTAAGGTGTTTGGCTAATACTTTGGCTTGAAATAAACGGGGCTGGATGGACATGGGCAGAATAAACCGAGTAAAAATAATCAGGCCATTCTAAGGTAAAGACCGAGGTTCGACAACTTAGGCGCAACGGTTTGCTTGGTTGTGTTGACCATTCATTTTGAACCACAGAGACACGAAGGCACCAAGTGTTTTAACGTCACGGTTTATTTATTTTAAAAATCTTTTTTGATCCACGTAAACACGGTGATTTAGCAGGGTTAATCGAGTGTACTGATTTAGGTTGTCGCCGTCGATTTGCAGGCCTGCTAAAACCAACATTCAACGCCGCTAATACGACACTTTATCGGGCTTAACCAGCCAAGCCTGCAACGCTATGTGCGCTTCTTCGGCCAATATCTGCACCATCGGCATAGTCCGTTCATTAGGCGCTAAACACACTTCACGGTATAAACGCGCATCATCAAAACCTATCGCCGCCGCGTCTTCACGCGTATTCGCATAATAAATCGCATCCAAGCGCGCCCAATAAATCGCCGCCAAACACATCGGACAAGGCTCGGTGCTGGTATAAATCACACAACCGGATAAATCAAACCGATTTAAATATGCCGCCGCCTCACGGATGGCGGTTATTTCAGCGTGCGCCGTCGGATCACAACAGGAAGTGACCTGGTTAAATCCGCGCGCGATAATTTCACCGTCTTTCACAATCACCGCACCAAACGGTCCGCCCCGCCCCAATTCAACACTTTCAAGCGACAATGCAATCGCCTCACGCAAAAAACGCTCATGCAACGCCTTATCCATTCCCCTCTCCCTTGTTTAGTCGCCACGCCCCATCCCTGATGATGTCTATCCCGGCTTAATCGAGGCCCATTTTCTAAACCTTGGCAATGCAAACACCGCCATGCTATTAAATTTCGCGCAAACTCGCTAAAATGACTGATTTCATCCTCATTCAAGCCAGCTTCGCTGTTTGTATTTTAAGGAGAAGTGATGTCCATCGTGAAATTATTAATGCTTTCGAGCGCGCTTATCTTTGCGGGTTGCAGCCATGTCGAACACCTCAGCCAAGGCCTTGGCGAGCAGGCGCTCGAACCCAAAGTCGCTGAATATAAAGATCGTGGAACTGGCGTATATTACGATTTCCTAACGCAACCGGCCGTCAGCCAACCCGATACCTATGTATTTTTCTACGGCTCGACCGGCTGCGGCAGTTGGAAATACCTTATGCCCAGCTATGTCGAGGGCTTCAGCCATCCGGCGCGCGTATTCGCGCTCAATAAACGCTTTGTATCCGACCGCAGCACCGGATTACTCAAATGCGGCGATGCGTTTCATCAAATGAACTACCCTGAGCGCTGGTTAGAAGATTTTCGCTCATTTGTCAGCTATCAGCTACGAAATGCGCCCAAAAAACCTAAAAATGTCGTCTTAGTCGGCGTATCCGAAAGTGCAATGACGGCACTCAAACTCGCCAACGAACTGCCGCAAGTCACCCATTTGGCGATTATCGGCGAAGGCGGCTACAGCCTGCGTGAATCGATGAAAATTCTCCACGACAAAGGCTTTATTGCCGACAACATTGAAGAAGGCATGACCCTTATGTCGAGCGAGCCCCGCTCAATTCACAAGTCATGGCATGGCCATACTTATCGCTGGTGGAGCGATGTCGTCGATTTCGACCCGCTCCCCTACTATCTCAAACGCCCGATTCCGATTTTAGTCGGCATCGGTGAACGCGACCAACGTATTCCGGTCGAATCCGGCTATTACCTAGAGCGCGTATTCAAAGAAAAAGGCAAAACCAACCTCACGCTCAAAACCTACCCCGGCGCCGACCACGACCTGAATGCGCGCGGCACCTCGTACTTACCTGATTTTTTCCGTGCGCTCAGCGCGATGCTCGATTAAGCTATTTATCGGCGCAGGCATACTTTTGCCTGCGCACTCACCTTGAATGTAGGACGCTCTATGTCAGCCAACCAGTATATTTTTGAACTGTCACAAAATAATTTTCAAACCCTCGCCATACAAAACTCCCACCACCTGCCGGTTGTGGTTGAGTTTATGAGCGTCAACGGCGAACCGTGCATTGCGCTAGAACACCAAATCCACGCTTTGGCCGACGAGTTTCGCGGTCAATTTATTTTCGGCAAAGTCGATATTTACGAACAGCCAGAACTGGCTAAACAATTCGATATTCAACGCTTGCCGACGGTTAAAGTGTTCGTCAATGGCGAAGTGCAACGCACCGAAGTCGGTCAAATGAGCGCAGACGAACTCAGCGAGATGTTAAAAAGCATCGGTATCTATCGTGTTTCCGACGAACTGCGTTTACAAGCCCGCGACAAACACCTGCAAGGCGACACCACCGGCGCGATTGAGCTTCTGACACAAGCGATTCAATCTGACCCGGCCAACACCCGCGTGGCGCTGGATATGATTCAAATTCTGCTTGATATTAATCAAATCGACACCGCTGTGCTGCTGTTCAATAAACTTCCCGACCGCGACAAACAAAGCGACAACGGACGCTTGTTAATCGGTCAACTCACCTTTAAGCAACTGGCCGCCAAAACCGCCGGTTTAAATGACCTCATTACACAGGTGAGCCAAGACCCACAAAACGCTGAGGCTCGCTTTGATCTCGCCGTATGCTTAGTCGCCAACCATCATTATGACGATGCGATGGCACACTTATTCACGATTCAAGAACAACAGCCCGACTTTAAAAACGGCGCGGCGAAAGAAATGATTGTGACCCTGATTAATATGCTCTCGCCCAACGATCCGGCGCGCGCGCAACGCTATCGCCAACAACTCAGCAATTTACTCAATTAAATCGGCTCGTCTCGCATTTTGCACGAATAAAGGAGTGAAACCATGAAAAAGATCGTCATCGTAGGGGGCGGCGCTGGCGGCCTTGAGCTGGCAACGCGTCTTGGGAAGAAGCTCGGCAAAAAAAATCTGGCTGAAATTACGTTGATTGACCAACATCGCGTGCATTTGTGGAAGCCGTTGTTGCATGAAGTCGTCGCTGGTTCGCTCGACACCGGAAGCGAAGCGCTCAGCTACCGCGCACACTCGGCTGAAAACGGCTATTACTATCGCATGGGTTCAATGATCGGCCTCGATAAACACCACAAAACGCTCACGCTCGCGCCCCTGCTCGACCACCACAACAAACAAGTATTAGCGCAACGCACCGTTGAATATGATTATTTAGTCATCGCGGTCGGCGCACGCTGTAACGATTTCGGTTTAAGCGGCGTGCGTGAACATTGCACCACACTCGATTCCGCCAGCGAAGCAGAAGATTTTCACCTCACATTTCTCAACCAGTTTCTTAAATATTCCGAAGAATCCTGTGCCAAAGTCGAACAGAGTGAAGATAACGCATCATCCCCACTGCCACCGGTGCATATCGCCATCGTCGGCGCAGGCGCGACCGGTGTTGAATTAGCGGCAGAACTTTACAATGCCGTTGATAGATTAGCGCAATTCGGGGTCAAACAAATTCATCACACCAGCCTTAAAGTCACCCTCATTGAAGCTTCGGCACGTATTTTGCCCGCCCTACCCGCTTCACTCGCCGAAAAAGCACAAAAAACGCTCAGTCAACAAGGGGTCAACATCTTGACCCAAACACAGGTAAAAGCGGTGCAATCGCAAAAACTCATCACCAACAATGGTGACATTAACGCCGATTTGATTGTATGGGCCGCCGGGGTTAAAGCGCCCGCGTTTTTATCGCAACTAGGCCTCCCCAGCAACCGCATCAATCAGTTAGAAATCGACCCGTGTTTAAACGTCAAAGGCGAAGAGGCCATTTTTGCGATAGGCGATTGTGCTTTTTTACTCAACGCAGACGATGAAAACGCCCGTCCCGTGCCTCCCACCGCGCAAGCCGCCAGCCAAATGGCGAAATGCTGTGCCGACAACTTACAGGCCAAAATCGAAGGCAAGGCACTGCGCCCTTTCGTGTATCACGACCACGGTGCACTGATTTCACTCAGCCGCTTCCAAACCCTCGGCAACCTACTCGACGAACTGTTTAAAAAACATTGGATGATTGAAGGCAAATTCGCACAATGGGCATATGCCAGCCTCTACCGCCAACATCAAATGACGCTGCACGGCGGCTGGAAACTGTTCTGGATACTGCTTGGCAGCTTTGTAGAAAAACGCGTCAAACCGAAACTAAAACTCTATTGACGCGCGCCTAACACCTAATTTGTTTTTAAGGCGTTTTTTGTCAATCGTTCGGACTTGGTCAAGTAGTATGCGGGCCGGTTTACCGGCTAGGGTCGTTTCAGGGCGGCAACCAAGTGGTTGGCCTTTTGAGGTTATTGGGGCAACAATTACGCGCGGCAAGGCGTTGTTCATATCGTC
>JAVETW010000082.1:0-9483 GCA_034005865.1 Thiomicrospira sp.
TTGGCACCTGAATGTTTTGTGTGGTAACTAACCATTCTAAGACAGTTGGCCTTCACTTCTACAATTTTCAGGTGTTGCGTTTATTATCTGAATTTAGGAGACCAATACCGCATATTCGCACCCTTTTTCGTTGCGGTCTTTATCAAGCTCTTTTAAAAAATCTTCGTTTTTCTTTTTGGTGGCGGTGGTGTCGGTTTCGTTTTTCATTTCAAACATAATCGACACGATTTCGGTGCCGTTAGCATCTTTATCGCGGAAGATATAGTCGCCTTTACTGCCGGAACGGGCATCGTTGTCTTTTTCAAAATACGCCAGCGGGAAGGCGGTGGCGCGCAGGCGATTAAACTCGGTTTCACAATGTTGTTCTAGGGTTTCACCGACCATTTTGGTGGAGAGTTTAGCTTTCATGTCTTTAAGACGCTCAATCGCTTCGTCTCGGTCTTTAAGTTGCATTTCATAACGGGCTTTGAGCGCCTGTTCGGACAGTTGTTTTTCGAGGGTGGCTTTTTCTAGTGAGGTTTGCAGTTGCTGACATTCTTGATTCAGCTGACTGACCGCGTCTTGAACCGCGAGTTTTTGCTGGGTCGCGGTGGCCTCAAGCTGAGCTTTTAGGCGTTGAATTTCCGCGTCCTTTTTGGCTTCGGCTTCTTGCAATTCGCGCAGCCGATCGGCGTTGGCCAGTTGGGCGGTCATTTCGATGTCTTTTTGCGCCTGCTGCAATTGATGCGCTAAGGTATCGCGTTCTTTTTCAACCTGCTTCATCGCCTCGGCCACCGCCAGGTTTTTGTTGAGCTCCGCTGCCTCCAGCTTGGCTTGCAAGTCTTGGATTTTACCCTCGCGCTCTGAACTGGTTTTTTCCAACTGACGCATCAGTTGTTCTTTCGCCAGTTCAATCGCATTGTGTTTTTCTTTTTCAGCCAAGGCTAGGCGGTCGTGAATTTGTTGTTCAAACTCGCTGTCGCGCACTTGTTTTAAAATATCGGCATACCCTGATTCATCAATTTTAAAGGCCTTACCGCAATGCGGACATTTGATTTCGTTCATCTGTAAGCGCTCCTCTTGAGTAACTAATCTAAATATATGCTTTTAAGTAAACGTTTAACCCCGGTCAAACTAATCATGTCAATTTCTTTAATGAAGATCACTCGTTCACCATCAGGTAAATACTCAGGATTTTGTTTAATAAATCTTTCAAATTTTTCACCATCAGCTTTATTTTCATACTCATAGTTTAGTTCTGAAAATAGCGATAAATCGACTATTTTGCCTTCATGGGTTTTGCTTGGAACCTTAACTGCGACAGATTCTTTATTGAAATGCGCGACTAAGAAGCTGTTTCCTACAGTAAAAACCTGCTTATAACTTGATTTATTCAAATACCTAAACTCTTTCCCTTTAATTGATAGGGGCTTTTTTGCTAAGAGTTCATTTTCAATAAAATCATAAAAATTTCGATTCAATTCTGTTGATTGCACTAGTTCATTTATCTCTGACATGATTTACACCTAAAAAATTAACCGCTCTAACTTAAAAAAGGGCTGACATCCTGACAGCCCAAACTACTACTTAATCAACTTACATAAGGAGGCATATTTACCCCATATGCCAGAGGGGGACAGCTACAACTAACTAATTAAAACGAACTTCAGGTTTTCTCAAAATATCGAGCTCTTCTTTAAAAAACATCTCAAATACTTTTCGCAGTAAATCATCTCGGTTAATCCGTAATTTCTCAGCGATACCTTCTACCTCTGACATTTCAATGATGGTTTTTTCCGATAGCGTCTGTGCATACTGCTCAATCTCCTCTTTTTTCTCGCCCTCCAAGTAATGGCTCTCGATCATGCGCTCTGCTTGCGTTTTAAAATACATTTTGAGTTCAATCGGGGTTTTTACATCCAATAACCTTATCTCACCAAGCTGAGGAACAACTGTCGGTTTAAATCCTCTACGATTGGCCAACCAGCGAATAGCCGATTTAGCTGTTACACGAGTTATTTCTGATTTTCTTATTTCGCAGAAGTCTTTAAAGGTTCTAAGCTCATTAGCACTGATGGCATTTTTAACGGTTCTTTCACTAACTTTAGCTAATAGCACCAAATCTTCGATTTCAAACCCATTTTCATGCCCGCAAAAGAAATCAATACCAAAACGTCTATCAGCAATATGTGCCATTCCCAATACAGAAGCTACAAAACGTCTGTCAGTATAGTTTGGGTCACTACCCATCAGTAAATGCAAAAATTCATTGGCATCCTCAATAGGCACACTGACATCTTCATCACCCCAATAATTTTTTGGCAAAATACCTTCTTCGACGTAGTCATATAAAAAATTAAGCACCTCAACAAAGTAAGAATGCTTAATCTCATCTGGATAGTCCCCTTTTTTTATATTTGTAATATCAATGTGATGAAGGTTTTTGATTCCTGTACGACTCATAACTTCTTGAACAAGGTGCAACTCAACTAATGCCTTGTTTATAAACTCTTGCTTATTCATTCTAATTCCCGTGTAAATTTCATTGAAAAACTCATTTTTAAATATAGTAGCAATAACATTTCACACATGCAACAAATAAATGCGTTTTTCTTTGAAATTATCACAAAACTGCTTAATGGTTCACTTCATTATCCTAAATAAATTAATTTTAGTTTAATGCAATAAACCAATAGGATTCCAGCATGAAAGACATCATCACCAATGCCAAGCGCTTGTACCGGTTAAAGCTCAATCAAACCTTGCCAGACTATAAGTGTTATCTTTTTGATCCATTACATAATTCGCCCGCTAAACTGACCGCCATTTATGGCTGTCGCGGGATCGGCAAAACCACGCTGCTGATGCAATTGCTGCAAGCATCGCCCTTGCCTAAAGAATCGACACTGTATATTTCGTGTGACCACCCGATGCTTCAAGACGTTTCACTGTTTGATTTTGTTGAGGCTTTCAGCCAACTCGGCGGTGCGCTGATTTGTATAGACGAAGTGCAAGAAGCGAAAGATTTTGAACAGGCGCTCAAGTCGATTTACGATTTTTTAGATATTAAGGTGTATTTTACCGGTTCATCCGCGATTCAATTGGTAAATCCAGATTTATCGCGCCGCTATTTCATGCACCACCTCGCCCCACTAAGTTTTCGTGAAATGTTAGAAATCACCCAGCAGGTTGCTTTGCCTGTTTACCCATTAGACGCGCTATTTGAGCACCATGAACAGATTGCGCATGAGGTGATTGACCGCTTAGCTGACAAGAAAATTCTGAAGCATTTTCAGCAGTTTTTAAGTGTGGGCGCTTATCCGTTTTATTTCGAAGATCCGAGCAAGTACGTTGATCGCATTAACGAAACGATTAACCTCGTGCTGCATCAAGACTTAGCGAAAATCTTTCAGATTCAACCGGATAAAATCGACAATCTGAAAAAGCTATTGCTGACCCTGTGCGTTACCAAACCGCTTGAACTCAGCATGGACAAATTGGCCTCCACCGTTGGCATTACCAAGGCGACGCTTTATAAATACATCCGCTATCTTGATGATGCCGAGTTGATTCGCCACATTACCCACGAAGGCAAACGATTTGCGGCCATGCGTAAATCCGACAAGCTGTATCTTGCGCACCCCAATCTGTTTGAAGCGCTATGCCTGAATCAGAATCTCGGCACCTTGCGTGAAACGTTTTTTGTCAGTGCGTTACTCTCCAGCTATCGATTGCACTATGTCGATCAGGGTGATTTTTTAGTCAACGAAACCTATCAGGTTGAAATCGGCGGCAAAAACAAAGGATTTGAACAACTTAATGGTATTGAAAACAGTTACGTCGTTTCCGATGACATTGAGGTGGGATTTGAGCGGTGCATCCCTTTGTGGCTATTCGGTTTTTTGCGTTGAACGTGGTTGATCAAACGAAATAGCAAAGTTTTCAGCGCTATTTTTAGCACAAAATTAAATGATTTCATTGCCAGATCGTCGCCCCTATGCGACAATCTAGCAATGAATTATAAAATTGAAACCTCAACAGAGTTTGATAACTGGCTAAGTCGTTTAAAAGACAGAAAGGTTAAAGCGCGTTTGGCTTCTCGTTTTGCTCGTATCGAAAACGGTAATTTTGGCGATTGGTCGGTTACCACTGAAGAGGGTGTGTTTGAATTGCGATTTTTCTTTGGGTCAGGCTTTCGAGTTTATTATGCTTTAAGGGGTGAAACGATTGTGTTGCTACTCAATGGTGGTGACAAATCGACGCAAAGCAAAGATATTGCAAAGGCTAAACAAATTTTAGACGCGTTACAGGAGCAAATCTAATGGGTAAGATGACCAAGCCGCTGGATATTGCCGAATGGCTAGAAACCGATGAGGATATTAAAGAGTTTTTGGCAGAAACAGCACGAGAAGGCACACATCAAGATTTTATTCATGCCTTGAATATTGCAGCACGTGCTAAGGGAATGAGCGAAATTGCAAAACAGGCTGGGGTAAACCGCCAAAGCCTTTATAAGTCTTTAGCGGATGGCGGTTCACCTAAGTTTGAGACCATAAGCAAGGTGGTAGAAGCTTTAGGCTGCAAATTGACGGTTGCTTAGATAACGAATTAATTAAGCGTCTTACAGGACATTCGTGATCCGCAATAATAATCAAACTGGGTTTAAGATTGCTGCGCATGCTGAATTTTTTTCAAATTGATTAAATCTTGTTTCAACTGATTCATAAAACTATCCTGCGCCTGCGTTTTCTTTTACAGCAATGAAGGAACCTCTGTAAAGGCTTTAGGCTATTTATCTGAAGGCTCACGCTCAAATAAAAAATGATAAGACATCGTTCACTTTACGCTCAGTTTTCAATTAATTCAGACTGTTACACAGAGCAAATGTCGCTAAAAGTTATACCTCACTATGAGATACAATCTTGAGTGCCGTGTCTTCCTACGGCTCTTCGGTTTTTTGCGCTAAGTGTATTTGAGCGGTTTTAACACATTGATGCCCAGCGCTTGGTTGGTAAACAGCTATTTGCCAGCCGCCAGCGCCTACAAAATCATTAAGGGTTGTTGGCTTCATTTTTAACTGACCAACAACGCCCTGTGTTAAATTCGTTTTACAATACTTATGTTTTATCGCACAAGCGATTTCACCCAGCCTTCCATGGTTTCATTCGCTATCGGGTTGGGCGCTTCCATAAAATTGACCACAAAATGATCACCCATATCCGTTACACCGATTGAACGCGGTCTGACTGCGACCGGATCCGGCGAAGGGAGTTGCATACCAAAGCACAGAATAATGTTTTTAGCATCAAAAATGCCTTCACCAATCTCGCCACCGATGCTTTTCGTATGCGCATAATGATCGAAGCGCGCGATAAACACCGCTTTAGGATGGGCATCAATTTTTTGCTGTAAATCGTCCAAAATGGCATCAACGGTGTCGAATTTTGATTCGAGTTTAGTGAAGGTTAGGGTGTAGATAGGGTATTTTTCTTTAAAAATGGTTTGTTGCATTTGGCGTTCTCCTCGCATAAAAAAACCATGCTAACACGCCCAAGGGTGATTAACATGGTTTATGTAGTATAAAAAATATTTTATAGATTAGGCTTCAAATCTTTTTATAACCACGATTAAGCAATCTTTATTGCTCGCGGATAAAATTAGCCACCGCTGTCGCGCTGTCTTCGTTATAGAAGTCCATAAAGAAGTGATCCGCACCATCTAACATCAGGGTTTGGACATTTTTCAGCGCCCCCAAAGCCTCAATCGCTGCCGGTAAATCGGCCACTACATCATCGTCTGAACCCATAATCACTAAAGTCGGTTTTTTAGCTGATTTTAATAACGTCGGTGTATCAAACTGCGGTTTAAGTGTGTAGTAATCTACAAACGAAGCTGCCGCAACCTGTGCTTTTTCACAGTAGATAAAATCAACATCTTGCATTAACTGATCACCTTTACCGGCTTTTAACAGTTGTTGTGCTTGCGGCATCACGCTTGATACCGGTTTGCCATAACGCTTTTCATAGTCTTGATGTGATTGTTGTTTGCCGGTCGCCGGCGCCCATAACACCGCTTTATTCACTAACGGACGATCCCGTTCGGTTGCAAACCAAGCAATTTGGTTGCCGCCGCGCGAATGCCCCATCAACGTCACGTGTTTTGCGCCTTGCTGTTGTAACCAATCTAACCAAAACCCGACTTCATCCAGTGCATCGGTGTGTTTATGGGTATGCGGCACCGCACAATCATATTCACCCTGACGGTCATTTAAACCCAACGACAAGTTAATCGACAACGAACTAATACCTTGCGCCGCAAGATTGTTCTGTAAATCCATATAAGTCGAACGGCCTTTGTGGGTTAACGTGCCATGCAATAACAATACAAATTCATCGCCATAACCCTTGCCATCAGCAAACTCTAAATTGGCATTAACGGTTTGGCCTTTAAAGCTTTGTTTGACTTCCTCCGCTTGCACCAGGCCTGCAACTGCAAACGCCGCGCTAAACAAGCCGAGTAGTGCGGTTTTTTTCATTATGTTTTTTATTGGGTTTTTCATTTTCTCCTCCTACAGAGATGGTTTTTTAAATATTCACCACAGAGACACGAAGACGCGAAAATTATTCAGTGAGATTTTTCGGAATTAACACGCCAAAAACAACGTTAAATGGCTTGTTCTCAGTCAAAAAACTCCGTGCCTTCGTGCCTCAGTGTTTATTTGCTTTTTATTCCCCCTCCCAACTGGGGGCTAGGGGGGGGCTGTTTTTGTCGAGCCATTTCACCCTCACCCAACCCTCGACCGCCAAAGCGTTTCTTCGATTCCCTGAGGGAGAGGGCTTGTTAAAAACTTCGTGTCTCGGTGGTGATTAGCTTTTCACGGGTTTCAACGCTAAGTCTACCCATAGGCCGGATAAAAACATCATCAGACCGACAAAATAAAACGGCCATTCCACCGACTCGGTATAAAACGCCAGAATACCCATTAACAACGCGCCGGCGGCATAGCCGAAATCACGCCAAAAACGGTAAATGCCTAAAATACCTGCGCGTTGTTTCGGCTGGCATTGATCAGCCACCGCCGCGCCTAAAGTCGGATACAACATCGCCATTCCAAAACCCATTATCGCCGCTAAAATTGACCAAGCCCACACCGAATCGACCATCACAAAACCCACGCTGGCAAACGCACACAACCAAAAACCGCCAACTATCAAAGCACGACGACCGTATTTATCCGATGCCGGGCCGGTAATGAGTTGTGACGCGCCCCACACCACGCCGTAAATCGCAATAATCGCACTCGCTTCCACCAAGGTTTGTGCCTGCGACATCAGATACACCGGCATAAAAATCCACACCAGCGCATCAATAAACTTTTCCACCAGGCCTGCCTGATTTAACGCAATCAATTGCGGATGTTTAAAGGTCGCCAATACAAAAGCTTGGCCTAAAGTCTGTTGCTCGCCGTCATCACCGTGATGTTGATTATGATGATGTTGATGCAGGTTTGACCAAGGACGGGTATCCAATACTTTCCAAATCGCCAGCAATAAACCCAAACCGATCCCCCCTAAACCAAAACCTAATAACGCTTCGCGTGCGCCATAAAGTTCGGCTAAATACGCCGTTAGCCAACCGGCGATACCCACCGCCGCATAACCGGAAAATTCGTTAAGACCGTTAATTAAGCCTTTTTGATTGGCTTTAGCTAAATCCAGCTTACTGTTTAACGCCATCGACCAGCACAGCCCTTGGTTTAAACCCAAAAACACCATCGCCCACACAATCCACGACCAATCCTGCGCGTAATAAATTAAAAACGGCACCGGTATTGCCAAAACCCAACCGAAAACCAATAAACCGCGTCGCCCCCAAACTTCACTTAAATGGCCGGCGACCAAGTTCATGCTGGCTTTCACCAAACCAAACACCAACACAAACATCACCAAACTCATAAAAGCTTGGGCAGCTAAACCAAATTCGCTTTCCGCCAGGCCTGGTACCACTGTTCGGGTCATACCCAACGCCAAACCGACCAAAAATACCTGAATCAACTGCTGGATGATTTGATGTAAATTCACCCGAATGCCATGTTCAATTGTAACTTGCATCACTTTTTCCTGTATTCAACTAATTGGTTGAATACTATCCGACAAATCAGTATAGTGTCAAATAAGTTTGCGCACTCACGCCTCAATCGCTTCACGTGCGTTGTCGTTAACATCATGATTTAAATAGGAGAATTCGTATGTTTTTATTTCAACACACACCTGATTCTGAACCCGGCTCACTGTCTTATATGATGGGTTGCATAAGCCAAGGTTTAGCCATAGCGGTAGATGTTCACCAAGACGAAGTCGATTTGTATTTAGAAAAAGCAGCGCAAAAAGGCGTCAAAATCGCCTATGTGATTGACACCCACGTCCATGCCGATCATTTCACCGGCGGTGCAGAACTGGCAAAACGCAGTGGTGGCGAATATTGTTTACATCAAGACTCACCGGCGCAGTGTGCTTTCAGCCCCTTAGCCGATGGCCAAGTGATCCAAGCCGGTAATGTTCACGCGCAAGTGATTTACACCCCGGGTCACACCGATGACAGCATCAGTTTAATCGTCACCGATAAATCGCGTTGCGACGAACCTTGGTTTGTTGTGACCGGCCACACCTTATTTGTCGGCAGCGTTGGTCGCCCTGATTTACGCGGTCGCGAAGAGGAAATGGTCGATAAACTTTACGAGTCGATTCACGGCAAATTATTAGTGTTGCCCGACTATATGGAAATCCTGCCCGGCGCACAAGCAGGCAGCGTGTGCGGCGCAGGCATCAGCGGCAAACCGGTTTCAACCATCGGCTTTGAAAAACGCCACAACCCGACGTTACGCATGAGCAAAGCCGACTTTGTGAAAACTGTCCTCGGCGCAATGCTGCCATACCCGGAAGGCATGGATAAAATCATTCGGTTTAACGTCAATCCGATTAAGGCCTGAGCTGATGTATAATCGCGTTCATGTCGAATTCACTTAAATACAATCTGTTTGATCAACTCGCTCAGGTCAGTAAAGCGTTAGGGCACGCCAATCGGTTAATGATTTTGGATGTGCTAACGCAAACGGCCTGTGACGTTGAAACCCTGCATCAAAAACTCGGTTTAAGCATTGCCAATGTGTCAAAACATTTGCAAACCCTTAAACAAGCAGGCCTGGTGACCAGCACCCGCGATGGTCAACACATTATTTATGCGTTAAGTGATCCGAGTGTTTATCGCCTGATCGCCGGCTTACGTGATGTCGCCGAAAGCCAATTGGATTCGATGCAAAGTTTATTGCTTGAACACCTTAAACCCAACACGCCGTTTGAACCGATTTCACTCAGCGCACTGAAAGAGTTTAACCAACCCTACACCCTGTTAGACGTCAGGCCGGAAGACGAATTTGCCGCCGGACATATTCCGCAAGCGATCAATATCCCGATTGAACAACTCACCCAAAAACTGGCTGACTTA